>JBFLWQ010000034.1 GCA_040757775.1 Thermodesulfobacteriota bacterium | reverse complement strand
GGCACCCCATCCAACAGCTTCGTTTCCTTGCATTAAAATTCTTTCCGTCATTTTGCTCCCCCTTTAGACATACTTATAAACCTCAATAGCAACATGAGGACACATCCATGCACACATGCCACAGGCACTGCAATCCTCGGGTTTGCTAAAGTCGGGCAAAGGCAGCCCAAATTGTGAAACCCTCTCCGTCATATTGATGCATCCCTTATTACAAAACATTTCACAAAAACCACAACCCATACAGCGATTCTCCTCGATTTGAATAACCCCTTTAGCCATTTTACCTCCTCAAAGAATAGAGTCAAAAATCAAAAGCCTGGAATCGGGAAAAGTAATTCAGAAGACGTTTTTACAGGGTTTTAATGGAGCTAATGTATCCAATGTACCCCTTTATACTGTTCGTTATAAAATACTTCTCCCTTTCTCTAATATCATCATCAAGATAATTAAATGATGCAAAGGACTTGTCTGCTGCAAGGAGTTTTGACATACAGTCTTCAATTAGATTTTCCTTATTTAATGACCTTTTAATCTCTTCGGCTATTACTTCCTTCCAGAGAAACAGTTGTTCCCTGTGTCTTTCAAGCATTTCTATAGAATCTTCATATGTTCCAAAGTGTCCGAAACAGATCTTTTTTTTGCCCAGATTCAGAAGTTTGTCTAAGCTTTCTATCGCTTCTTCAAGATGCAATCTGGGTGGGGTGGCAGGCCGTTGGTAGGTTTCATCATTAAAAGAATGAAATACACCCCCTGCCTCTCCGGCAAATAGGTATCTATCACAGGTATAACTTACATGATGCACAGCATGGCCTGGTGTATTTATAGCATCAATGCCATCTATATGGAACTGAAAAGAGGGGATTATTTTTTTCTCTGAGACAGGGCTTATCTCTCCATATACCATGGCTATATCACCCAGTGTCTTTTTTGTCGCTTCCCAGAGACCCTGAGGTTCTATCAGATGCTCCACAGCCCGTTCGTGGCATACAACTTTCGCTCTGGGGAAGTACTCTGTAAGTTCTCCAACGCCACCGGCATGGTCCAGATGGATATGGGTTAAAAGGATGTAGTCCAATTTTTTAATTCCTATGGTTTTTAAAGATGTTACAAGTTCTTTCACTGTAGCAGAGGGACCCACATCGACAAGAAGGGTATAATCGCCAATGTATACCCATGAACCTATGAAATTCCTGAATCCCATAAAATTCTGCTCTAAGTCTATCAGGTACAAATTTTGACTAACCTTTAAGGCATTCATATAAAAACCTTTAAGCTTCCTTTCCCGCTCCGCACAACAGCACACTCAGGTGCGCTGTTGTTTAGTCTGAAAATCCTCTTAATTATTTAGCAGTTATATCCGCCTAAATCAAGACAAAAAATCTTGACAGACAACTATATATCTAGTACATCGTTTCATAAATACATATGTAATGCTGTCATTTTGAGCCCTTTGCCTGTCATTTCCAACCCTTCACCTGTCATTCCGAGCGAAGCGAGGAATCTTGTCACCTTGCTTAGGACAGGCTCTGCGGGAAATCCTAGTAAACATGTATTCTTAGGTTACTGATTTTTAACTTCATTAAAGGATGTAGAAAAAAATGGTAGGGACTACGTATATTACAATTCTTATTACTGCAAGTTCGGCAGAAGAAGCAGTGAAGATTGGAAAGGTTCTGGTAGAAGAGGAACTAGCCGCGTGTGCCAATATTATCCCTGAAATAAGATCGATATTTAGCTGGAAGGGTGAAATCTGTGATGAGAATGAAGTCTTGATGATTCTGAAAAGTAAAGAATCGTTATTTCAGCAGATTAAGGAGAGGGTGAAAATGCTTCATACCTATGAGGTGCCAGAGATAATATCCCTTCCGATTCATTCAGGTTCAGAAGATTATCTCAGGTGGATTGATGAGGTTACCGTTGATCATAAGACCTTTTAACAGCCGGACAAGGATAGATTATTTCTTTGCTGCTAACTCCTCATACATCTCTATGCTCGGTCTTGCGGCTAGCAAGGGACCTATTTTGCCAAAGAGTTCCTGAATATACGGCGTAGTACTGTGATGGTCAAATGCAGCCTTATCTTTGTACTTCTCATAGAACAGAAATGTCCCTGGTTCATTCTTAGCACGATGAAGGGCGTATGCGAGAGTTCCTTCTTCAGGTTGAACCTTTAGGATCACAGCCCTTAATGCATCTTCCATCTCCCTTTCTTTTCCTGCCTGTGCCTTTAGAACAGCGACAACAACTATCATCTTTTACCTCCTTCAAAAAACCTTAAATACTTTTTGCTTTTTTATTAACTTTTTATACCGGATTAACATAAGACCTGTCAAGGAAAAACCGCTCTGTCTTTTACCTTGACAAGGAAAGGAAATTATTATAAAAAGATTAAATCCAATTTCAAATGTTTCTTTACTGGGAGATATGAATGATTGAAGATAATTTTACTACTGCTCTGACATTTGACGATGTCTTTTTACTGCCCGGAAAGTCTGATATCCTGCCTAAAGACGTAGAGGTACGTACGCTTCTTACAAAATCTATAGAATTGAATATACCTCTGGTCAGCGCAGCCATGGACACAGTCACAGAATACAGAACGGCCATTAGCATGGCACGTGAAGGAGGAATAGGGGTTATTCATAGAAATATGAGTATCGAATCGCAGGTATCTGAAGTTGATAAAGTAAAGAAATCTGAGAGTGGGATGATCGTGGATCCGATAACTATGCATCCTGACCAGAAGATATACGAAGCCTTAGAGGTAATGGAAAAATACAGGATTTCTGGTGTCCCGATCGTTAAAGGAGGGAAACTGGTGGGGATACTGACTAACAGAGACCTTAGGTTTGAAACTGACCTTGATCAAAAGATAAGCTCTGTAATGACTAAAGAAAACCTTGTTACTGCCCCTGTAGGAATTACCATGGAGGACTCCAAAAAACTCCTCCATAAAAACCGAATAGAGAAACTCCTTGTTGTGGATGACAGGAATAATCTGAAGGGTTTAATAACTATAAAGGATATAGAAAAGATAAGGAAATATCCGAATGCGTGCAAGGATCAGTTGGGGAGGCTTCGTGTAGGGGCAGCTATTGGTATAACTTCGAATAGGGAGGAGAGAACCGAAAAACTTCTAAAAGCTGGCGCAGATGTTATTGTGATAGATACATCCCATGCTCATACCAAAAGTGTTATAGAAGCTATTGCCGATACTAAGAAGAATTTTCCTGATTGCGAGTTGATAGCCGGGAATGCAGCTACTGCGGATGCTACTCTGGATCTTATAAAGGCAGGTTGTGATGGAGTAAAGGTAGGTGTGGGACCAGGGTCTATATGTACAACGAGAGTAATTGCCGGGGTTGGTGTCCCTCAAATAACAGCTATAATGGATTGCGCAAAGATAGGAAAGAAATTTGAGATCCCTCTTATTGCTGATGGGGGAATAAAATACTCAGGAGACATAACTAAAGCCCTGGTTGCCGGGGCACACAGCGTTATGATAGGAAACCTGATTGCCGGGACAGACGAGAGTCCTGGAGAAACTATAATCTTTCAGGGAAGAAGCTACAAGGTGTATAGAGGAATGGGTTCTATTGAGGCAATGAAGAAGGGTAGCAGGGATCGGTACTATCAGGATGACATAATAAGTGATGCCAAACTTGTTCCAGAGGGGATTGAAGGAAGGATCCCTTATAGGGGTTCTTTGTCCTCAAATATATACCAATTATTGGGAGGGCTAAAAGCAGGGATGGGCTATGTTGGGTGCAAAAATCTTCAAGAGTTACGTAAGAAAGGCAAATTCATAAAGGTTACTGCTGCCGGTTTAAGAGAAAGCCATGTCCATGACGTTATCATCACCAAGGAAGCCCCGAATTACCGGCTGGAATAGACTAAAAGTTAAAGAGTTAAAGAGTTCCAACTCCTCAACTAAGAAGAGATATAAGTGTGTCAGTTGACATCCATCAAGAAAAGATACTGATCCTCGACTTTGGTTCCCAATATACCCAATTGATTGCAAGAAGGGTAAGAGAATGCAAAGTATACTGTGAAATTCAGCCTTTCAATGTCAATCTGGAGAAGATTGAGAAGTTTAACCCTAAAGGAATTATCTTTTCCGGAGGTCCCTCCAGTGTCTACGATGAAACAGCTCCTTACTGTTCCCCGGAGATTTTCAAACTAAACCTCCCAATTCTGGGTATATGTTATGGAATGCAGTTTATGGCCCATATCATGGGTGGAAAGGTTAAAGGTTCAGCCAGGCGTGAATATGGACATACGAGGCTTTTTATAGATGATTTTACAGATCTATTCCTGGGTTTCGAGAACACCTCCTTTATCGATGTGTGGATGAGCCATAGTGACAAAATTAAGGTTATGCCACCTGGTTTTACCCCAATTGCCCATAGTAAAAACTCCCCTATAGCTGCTATAAAAGATAATAAGTCGAGAATCTTCGGTGTTCAATTTCATCCGGAAGTTGCTCATACCCCAAGAGGGATGAAGATTCTAAAGAATTTCCTTTACAGAATCTGTGGATGCCTTCCAAACTGGACTATGGAGTCTTTTATTAAGGATTCTATATTACAAATCAAGAAAACAGTGGGAGACAAAACGGTTATCTGTGCATTAAGCGGAGGGGTTGATTCATCTGTAGTAGCATCCTTGCTTCATCGAGCTGTTGGAGATCAACTGGTATGTGTCTTTGTTGACAATGGGTTGCTCAGAAAAAATGAAGCCCAGGAGGTTAGAACAGTTTTTGGTGAACACTATAATATGAATCTTCATTATATAAATGCAGAAGAAGTATTTTTAGAGAAATTAAAAGGGGTGACCGACCCTGAAATAAAGAGGAGAACTATAGGTAACGAGTTCATATACCTTTTTGAGAAGGAAGCCAAAAATATTGGGAATGTAGAATATCTTGCCCAGGGAACACTGTATCCAGATGTTATTGAGAGTGCCTCTTTTAAAGGGCCGTCGGCTACTATCAAGACTCACCACAATGTAGGCGGACTCCCGGAAAAGATGGATTTAAAATTGATAGAACCATTGAGAGAACTGTTTAAAGATGAGGTTAGGCTGCTGGGGAGAGAGCTTGGATTGCCTGTGAAGATAATAAACAGGCAACCCTTTCCGGGGCCAGGGCTTGCTGTTCGAATTCTGGGAGAGGTAACCAAAGAGAATCTATCCATCCTTCGAGACGCAGATAGTATAGTTGCTGAAGAGATTGAAAAAACCGATTTTAAAGACCAGATCTGGCAGTCCTTTGCCGTGCTTCTCCCTATAAAGACTGTAGGTGTTATGGGAGACGAGAGGACATATGAAAACGTTGTTGCCCTGCGAGTAGTCCGAAGCTCGGATGGCATGACTGCTGATTGGGTAAGGCTTCCCTATGAAGTCCTTGCCAGGATGGCAAATAGGATTATCAATGAAGTTAAGGGTATAAACAGAGTGGTTTACGATATATCTTCTAAGCCTCCTAGCACTATTGAATGGGAATAGATATGCAACACTCGGGTTTCATCCATCTTCACTTGCATACAAAGTATAGCCTGCTTGATGGGGCGATAAGGATGAATGAGCTATTTGCTTTGGCCAGGGAATACAAAATGCCAGCTTTGGCCATGACTGATCATGGTAATATGTTTGGTACTATAGAGTTCTACACCAAGGCATATCAAAATGGAATTAAGCCGATTATTGGTTGCGAAGTCTATGTTGCGCCTGGAAGCAGGTTTAATAAGGAGTCCCGGGGCATCTCTGATGCTTCCTATCATTTAACCCTACTGGTGAAGAATACAACAGGATATAAAAACTTACTTAAATTGGTAACTGCCGCATATTTTGAGGGGTTTTACTACCGTCCCAGAGTAGATAAAGACTTGTTAAAGAATCATAATGAGGGGCTGATTGCCCTTAGTGGGTGTTTGCACGGTGAGCTTTCCCGTCTAATAGAGATAGGAGACAAAGAAAATGCCCTCAAAGTTGCCAGTGAGTATAAAGAGATATTCAACAATGGCAGGTTCTATCTGGAGATACAGGACAATAAGATTGAACTCCAGAAGTCTGTCAATGAAGGACTTATAGAAATAAGCAGGATACTTGATTTGCCTTTAGTTGCAACCAATGACTGCCATTATTTAAAACGTGAGGATTCAAAGGCACATGAGGTGCTTCTGTGCATCCAGACGGGAAAGATCCTCAGTGATCAGGACAGGATGAGGTTTGCTACTGATGAGTTTTATTTCAAGTCTCCAGCGGAGATGGATGCCCTTTTTTCATCCTACCCCGATGCCTTGAAGAACACCATCGAGATTGCCGAGCGATGTAACCTTGAACTGAGATTTGATGAGCTCCATCTACCTGATTTTAAGGTTCCGCAAGGGGAATCTCTGGATAGCTATCTTGAAAAAACAGCCAGAGACGGACTGAAAGAAAGGATAAAACTTATAGAAGCTGGAGTAGGGGATGTATCTGCAATTTCTGATAAGTATTATAAGAGACTTGAGGAAGAGCTGAATACTATCAAAGCCATGGGATTTTCCGGCTACTTTTTGATTGTTTCAGACTTTGTAAATTATGCAAAAAAGAGAAACATTCCTGTGGGGCCAGGTCGTGGCTCAGCTGCAGGGAGCCTGGTGGCATATTCTCTAAAAATTACCGATATTGATCCACTTCTTTATGACCTCCTATTTGAAAGATTCCTCAATCCTGGGCGGATAAGCATGCCCGATATAGATATAGATTTCTGTGTTGATGGCAGAGATGATACAATAGAATACGTTGCCAATAAATACGGCAGGAAGAACGTTGCCCAGATTATAACATTCGGTAAAATGCAGGCAAAGGGTGTAGTGAGAGATGTAGGCAGGGTCTTGAATATGCCCTATAAGGAGGTAGACAGGATAGCCAAGCTAATCCCCAACACCCCGAATACCTCTTTGGAAGATGCCCTGAGGCAAGAACCTAAGCTAAAAGAGCTTGAACAAAACGATGAGAATGTGAGGCATTTAATTTCACTTGCCAAATCCTTAGAAGGGCTGCCAAGGCATGCATCTACGCATGCAGCCGGGGTTGTAATTGCCAATAAACCCCTTGTTGAGTACCTGCCTCTTTATAAAGGGCAGAACGGAGAGGTTGTTACTCAGTTTGCCATGAATGATGTGGGAAAGATAGGGCTGATCAAATTCGATTTTCTGGGGTTAAAGACCCTGACCCTAATCGACAATGCATTGAGAATTATAAATGAAGGAAAAGAGGAGAAGCTTGATTTAAATCGGATACCTCTGGATGATGAATTAACCTACAGGTTACTTGGGGCAGGGGACACCTCTGGCGTATTCCAGCTGGAAAGCTCCGGCATGAAGGAACTGTTGATTAAACTCAAACCGGGGAATATAGAGGATGTAATTGCTCTCCTTGCCCTGTATCGTCCCGGTCCTCTGGGAAGCGGTATGGTAGACGATTTTATCAAGAGGAAGCACGGTACTGTTCCTGTAAAATATGAGGTTCCGCAGCTAGAGGGTGTCTTAAAGGATACATACGGGGTAATAGTCTATCAGGAACAGGTAATGAAGATAGCGAGTACGCTGGCCAATTTTACTCTGGGTGATGCCGATCTTCTTCGTCGGGCAATGGGCAAAAAGAAGCCGGAAGAGATGGCTAAACAGAAAGAAAAATTCCTGCTTGGCGCTAAGAAGAATAAGATAAAGACGGAAAAAGCAGAAAAGATTTTTGATTTAATGGCTATGTTTGCAGAATATGGGTTCAATAAATCACACAGTGCTGCCTACGCCATGATAGCGTATCAGACAGCATACCTTAAAGCCCACTATCCCATTGAATTTATGGCTGCCCTGCTGACCAGTGAAAAGGAGAACACTGATAAACTGATCAGGTACATAACTGAGTGTAATGATAAAGGGATTCAAGTTTTGCCCCCTGATATCAATGAGAGTTTCAGGGATTTTACTGTTATAGACGGCAGGATTCGTTTTGGGCTGGCAGGGGTTAAGAATGTGGGAAATCAGGCTATAGAAGCTATTATCTCCATAAGGGAGAAGGATGGAAAGTTTAACTCTATCTTTGATTTTTGTGAAAGGGTGGATGCCAGAAAAGCAAACAGGAGGGTTGTAGAGAGCCTGATTAAGTGTGGGACATTTGACTTTACGGGTGTCTTTCGTTCTAAACTAATGGGGGTATTGGATGATGCCATAGAAAGAGCAGGGGCTATTCAGAGGGATAGAACCAATGGTCAAATCAATATGTTTGATATTTTTAATGACCCCGGTGCGGTTGAGCTAAATGCAAAGTTTCCAGATGTTGAAGAATGGCATGAAAACCAGCTGTTGACTTATGAGAAGGAGGTTCTGGGTTTCTATATTACAGGTCATCCCCTGACCCGTTATGAAGAGGACATCAAGAGGTATGCTAATACAAATACCCTCGATATTGTCGAATTTCATGATGGAGCAGAAATAAAAATCGGCGGTATGGTTAGTTCTGTCAGGGAAATTAATACACGCAAGGGAGATCGGATGGCCCGCGTTACCTTAGAAGATCTGAAGGGTTTCATTGAAATAGTGGTTTTCCCTGATATTTACAAGGAAACCTCTTCCTTTTTAAAAGGAGAGGAACCTATTCTGATCCTTGGGACCCTGGCAATGGAAGAAGAGAATCCAAAAGTAATAGCTAAAAAAATAATACCCCTTTCAGAGGCAAAGGAAAAACTTAATGTCGGTATTCATTTCACTGTTAAAACCTCTTCTGTAACAAGAGAACATCTGGAAAAACTAAGAGATATTTTATTGAATCACAAGGGGAACAGTGAGGCGTTTCTCCACCTGGTACTCCCAAATTTCATTGAAACGGTTATATCCCTGGGTGAAGAGTTCCGCTTAACTCCATCGGAAGTACTATTTAAAAAGGTGGAGGAACTTTTTGGATGCCAGGTAGCTTCGTGAGTCGCAAATCGTAAATCGTGAATATGCATCAAAAAAGAACCTATAGAAATCTTATACATGACAACAGGCTTACCTACTTTCAAGTATTTGTTAAAGAGACGGATTTATATATCGGGGCTAGTAAAGACTTGGGCAGAGAAGCCAGGGATGCTGTATTAAAGTATAGGTACCAAATTGAGGAATACATCAGGAGATTTCCAGAATTTCAAAAGAGCCTGATACCACTGCCATTAGATCCCTTTGCCCCTAAAATTATAAGGGCCATGATAGAGGCTTCAAGCTTAGCCGGAACCGGGCCTATGGCAGCAGTAGCAGGAACTATTTCGGAGTTTGTTGGCAAAGAGTTATTAGGCCGATCAGAGGAAATAATTGTAGAAAACGGAGGGGATATATTTCTTAAAACTTCTTCAAAAATAAGCGTTGGTATATATGCCGGCGCGTCTCCGCTGAGCAATAGAATAGGGATTAAAATCAATCCAGAGGATACTCCCCTTGGGGTTTGCACTTCTTCAGGTACAGTAGGCCATTCTATTAGTTTTGGCAGGGCAGATGCAGTTACTGTTGTTTCAAAATCGGCTCTTCTGGCAGATGCTGCTGCTACATCTGTTGGTAATCTTGTAAAAGATAAAGGGGATTTTGCTAGAGCGCTGGAATTTGCTGCCAAGATCGACGGTATCTTGGGTGGTTTAATTATACTGGGCAAGGAAATGGCCGTCTATGGAAAGGTGGAGTTAATTGAAATATAGAATGGAGATGCGATGAAAAGTATTTGGGCTCCCTGGAGGATGGATTATATCCTGGGGGATAAACCAGAGACCTGTATTTTTTGTTCTAAACCTGGCGAAAAAGATAGTAAGGCAAATTTGATATTATACCGTGGCAAGCTTTCTATGGTGATGATAAATAAATACCCTTATTCCTATGGTCACCTGTTGGTAGCTCCTGGTAGGCACGTTAGCGGTTTAGATGATTTGGAAATAACAGAAGTCAATAACCTCTCTCTAGTTTTACAGAAATCAATTGTTATACTTAAGGAGGCATTTCAACCACATGGTTTCAATGTTGGATTGAATCAGGGAAAGGTCGCTGGAGCGGGGATAGAGGAACATTTGCATTTTCATGTTGTACCAAGGTGGTCTGGCGACATCAACTTTATGCCGCTCATGGCTGAAACCAGGGTGATACCCGAACACCTGGACGAAACCTATGATAAACTGTCACCCCTTTTCAAGCGAGTAGATATATAAGTGGTGTCAGTTGACTGTTCTCAGTTGTCCGTTGCTGATTTGTAAGCGGTCTGCGATTGGACTGCCGATCCCCGGTCCCTGTGAACTGTTATGAAAAAGGAGGAAATTTAATGAGGTTGTTAAAAACGGTTTTTGTAACGCTCTTTTTTATTGCTGCCATAACCTTTGCCATTAAGAATCAAGAGTCTGTTTCCCTTCAATATTATTTTATTAACGAAGTATGGACTATGCCTATTTTTTTATTAGTCTTCATTTCTATCCTTGTAGGCGTTCTCGTTGCAGGGTTTGGCGGTGTTTTTTCCGGTTTCAAACTGAAGCAGGAGATAAAAAGGCAGCAGAAAACCATTCTGGAATTGGAAGACGAGTTGAATTCCTTGAGAAATCTGCCTATTATGGAGTCAAAACAGTCGTATGAATAATAATTAAACTGGGGAAGATTTCATGGAACTGCATGTTTTAAATCCGTATTATTTCTCCGTAATTCTGGTTTTAGTCGGTCTTTTTCTGGGTCTGATCATTGGGGGTTGGTTTTCCTCAAAATTGACAGCTATAGAACCTAAGGTCAAAAGAGAAAGCAAAGAGAGCACTGCCTTTCTAATGGGTATAAATTATTTGCTCTCAAATGACCATGACCATGCCATAGAGGAATTTACCAAAGCTGTTCAGATAAACTCCAACACAGTTGAAACCTATATAGCATTGGGGAACCTGTTTAGAAGTAAGGGAGAGATTGGACGGGCTATTCGTATACATAACAGTATAATACTACGCCCCACAATTGACAGAGAGACTAAGATACAGGCTTTGTACAACCTGGGTTTAGACTTTAAAAAAGCTGGTTTTATTAAGAGGGCCATTTCATCCTTTGAAGAGGTAATTGACAATGACTCATCCAGGCTGGATGCCTATATACAGCTTGAGGAGCTTTACGAAGAGATTAACGAATGGGAAAAGGCATATACAATTCAGCAGAGAATATCAGCGCTGAGGAAGACAAACGACAATAACATCCTGGCGCATATTCAGACAGAGGTTGGGAAATCTTACTTTGCTAATAATGATATAAAGTCAGCAAAGGAGGCTTTCAAAAAAGCTATATCTTTAGACCCTGATTGTATAGATGCCCTTATTCATTTGGGAGATATATGTCTTTTCCAAAATGATTATAGCGGAGCTATCTCTACATGGAAGAGAGTAACTAAAATCAGTCCGCCTTTAACCTATCTTGTGTATGGTAGACTTGAAAAAGTATACTCTATGCAAGACAAGTCTGATGATTTTGAGGAGTTTTTAAAGAAGAGTTCAAAGGAAGATAAAGATAACTACCATCTTCACTTTGCCCTGGCAGAATATCTATACAGGGAAGGGGATATTAAGGAGGCAATAGAAGAGCTCCGGTCTGTGATAAGGATAAATCCAACCTCTATATGTGCAAGAAAAGAGTTGGGAAGAATCCTTATAGCATCTGGGAAGAAAGATGAAATGATATCTGAATATCAGGAGCTGTTGAATATACTTGATATGCCTGAGAAAAGATTTAGATGCCAAAGGTGTGGTTTTGAATTAGAAAATATAGAATGGAAATGTCCCCAATGTCTGAAATGGGATACAATAATACCTAAAGAACTGGAAGACAGGTAATGGTTAACTAATTCACACTGAAATAATTTTAGTATGAACCTCCTTCAATAAAAGGAGGACCATTACGGCATCCAAGTCATTCATTTCAAAACTCTGGGATCAAGTAATGCGGTAATTGCCGTATGTTATGGTGTATGCAAGTGTTATTTTCGGGTGGACCCGAGGACTGAGCGCGTCCATGTAACAATCGTCGCAAAAAAGCTTACCGGCGAATTCATGGAATTCGCTAAAATCCATCTTATTTTTGTAACGTTCACATTCAAGCATGTTTCCCTCCGAACATTTTCCTGCCCCGCCGATATCTAACCCATTTTTTATTTCGATCAGAGCCGACAAACGTTCCGGTTCAGCGGCGGCGGTACGCCGTCCGCTGGAAACGGTTGTTAGCTGACCGTTATTTTGCCATCCTGTCAGAAAGCTCTCGAAGACGTTTATACTACGATCAGGCAGGGTCAAAGCGATCCGCGTTCATCACCTTGTTCCAGGCCGCCACGAAGTCTTGCACGAACTTATTCTGCGAGTCTTCACACGCATATACTTCTGCGAGCGCTCTCAGCTGGGAGTTCGAGCCGAAGATGAGGTCGACACGGGTGCCGGTCCACTTGAGCTCACCGCTCTTGCGATCACGACCCTCGAACACGTCGTCGGATTCTGGGGACGTCTTCCACGTGGTGCTCATGTCGAGCAGATTCACGAAGAAGTCGTTGGTAAGCGCCTCCGGGCGTTTGGTGAAGACGCCGTGTTGGGACTTTCCGACGTTGGCATTCAGGACGCGCATGCCGCCAACGAGAACCGTCATCTCGGGAGCGGTCAGTGTCAGCAGTTGCGCCCGATCAATCAGCAGTTCCTCTGCCGATACGTTGTATTTGGTTTTGAGATAGTTGCGGAACCCATCTGCAGCCGGTTCGAGTACGGCAAATGACGCCACATCGGTTTGCTCCTGTGACGCATCCGTCCGTCCCGGTCTGAAGGGAACGGTTACCTCGTGTCCGGCATTCTTCGCGGCTTGTTCGACACCTGCGCATCCCCCAAGAACAATCAGGTCAGCGAGCGAAACCATCTTCCCGCCGATCTGCGCACTGTTGAACTGCTTTTGGATTCCCTCAAGGGTCTGGAGCAGGGCCTGTAGTTGTACCGGCTGGTTAACTTCCCAATCCTTCTGCGGGGCGAGACGAATGCGCGCCCCGTTTGCCCCGCCGCGTTTGTCGGAGCCGCGGAACGTGGACGCCGATGCCCATGCCGTTGAGACCAGTTGGGAAACAGACAGACCCGAAGCCAGGATCGTGCCTTTGAGAGCTGCGATGTCTTGTGCATCAATCAGCTTGTGATTGACGGCAGGGATCGGGTCTTGCCAGATGAGCTCTTCGGCCGGAACCTCCTGGCCTAGATAGCGCGAACGAGGGCCCATGTCGCGGTGAGTCAGCTTGAACCACGCCCGGGCGAAGGCATCCGCGAATTCCTCGGGGTTCTGCAGGTAGCGCCGCGCGATCGGTCCGTAGATCGGGTCGAAGCGAAGAGAGAGATCCGCCGTGGTCATCATCGGCCGGTGTTTCTTCGACGGGTCGTGGGCGTCAACCACCATGTCCTCTTCGGCCACGTCCTTGGCCAGCCACTGTTGCGCGCCGGCCGCGCTCTTGACCAGCTCCCACTCATATTTGAACAGCACCTTCAGATAGCCCATGTCCCACTTGGTCGGGTTTGGCTTCCAGGCGCCTTCGATGCCGCTACTGATCGTATCGCCGCCTTTTCCGCTGCGGAAGCTGCTCTTCCAGCCAAGACCCTGCTCTTCAATTGGAGCGCCTTCAGGTTCAGGGCCCACATGGGACGCAGGGCCGGCGCCGTGGCATTTGCCGAAGGTGTGCCCGCCTGCTACGAGTGCGACGGTCTCTTCGTCATTCATGGCCATACGCGCAAAGGTCTCGCGAACATCATGGCCCGACGCCACCGGATCAGGATTACCGTTCGGCCCTTCCGGGTTCACGTAAATCAGCCCCATCTGAACGGCCGCGAGAGGATTCTCGAGATCCCGGTCGCCCGAATAGCGTTTATCGCCAAGCCACTCGTCCTCAGAGCCCCAATAAATGTCCTCTTCCGGCTCCCAGACATCCTCGCGCCCGCCGGCGAAACCGAAGGTTTTGAATCCCATCGACTCAAGTGCGCAATTGCCGGCCAGGATCATCAGGTCGGCCCAGGAGATTTTCCTGCCGTATTTCTGTTTGATCGGCCAGAGCAGCCGGCGCGCCTTGTCCAGGTTCACGTTGTCGGGCCAGCTGTTGAGGGGCGCCAAGCGTTGGGAACCGGACCCTGCGCCCCCACGGCCATCGCCCATGCGGTAGGTGCCTGCGCTGTGCCACGCCATCCGGATGAAGAGACCCCCGTAGTGACCCCAGTCGGCCGGCCACCAGTCCTGCGAGTCGGTCATCAGCACATAGAGGTCCTTCTTAACGGCATCCAGGTCGAGTTTCTTGAACTCCTCAGCGTAGTTGAACGCCTTGCCCATCGGATTGTTCAGGTCAGAATGCTGATGAAGAATCTTGAGGTTCAACTGGTTCGGCCACCAGTCCCGGTTCGACGTGCCGCCGCCGGCAATGGAATTGCTTGTCTTTCCCGTTACCGGGCACTTGCTATCTTCATTCATCTCTGTTCTCCTTTCCATTCAGGTTTGAATTTGCTTATATTCTCTGGAAAGATGTCGTATTTCGAAAGTGTCCTGCATGATGTAAACTCCTTTTTTTTTGTTTAAGAAAGTAACATCAACCTTCTCGAATATCAAAACCACGCGCTATGGGCGAACGCGGTTTAACTGCCTTGTTCGCTTAATATTTACTCTTTTATGATTTCAATAATCTTGTTGATCACTTGGTCAAGCTTAATTTTTTTTAAATTGCCTATACGGTACAAAACAATCTGATTATCTGCAGTGAAAAGTCTGTTGGGTCTTATGTTACTCTCCTGGTTTAGACTGCCAGAGGCAAAATCGTTTTGGTCTACAGGAATGGCATAATTGTCTTTGACGCTCTTACTTGTTATCTGGCAGAGAATTAGGTCGTTTCCTTGAAGCACAGTCAGAACAAGAGCAGGGCGTCTTTTGGATTGACTCAGATCGGAAAAGGGAAAGGGAATGACAACAATATCACCCTTTACAAACTTTGCCATGCCTCATCCTCCTCCGGCTTCATCCAGTCTTTGGCTAAAGACGATTCGCTCATCATGGCGATATCCAACTTTTCCCGGCTGGCTTTTGTTTTTAGAAAGTGAAGAAAATCCAGCACCTCAGAGAGAAAAGGCTCAGGAGTTTTCTCAATCTCGTTTATCAGTTCTTCTTTAGTATTCATGGCATCAACCTCTTTTTCTGAGTAATTTTTTTACGGCTTTGAGTATACCATTGATCTCCTAACTTGTATATTCTGAATTTCGGAGATGATTTTTTCAAGGCGAACGCGAAGTTCACCCGGCAGTAGCTTTTTTCGGTGGTCGGGTGAAACGCCTTGTTCGGTGATTCACTTTCCTCTCGCCACTTTTCGTGCCTTAGCAATAGATGGCGTCACGTAGATAACATGCAAAAACTGCTCCGCAAGTTTCAAACAATCTTCTGCGTCGTCTTTTTTCACGGGATCCTTTCCGGGATGTGCAGCATCGTTTCCGACCCATCGGACTACCGTTGCCCATTCCTCAATATCTTTTGTAATGATACCTGCTTGAGTTAGTTCCTTTATTTGTTTGACAAGGTCTTTCTCCGTCGCACCTTTATCAAGACAAGCGGCTTGAATACACCTTCTTGCCATGGCTGCACATGCCCGGTAACAACCCACAGAAAAACACATTTTTGCTTCATTAAGGTCTTCGGTAAGCGCTTGCGGGATTGCCTTGTTAGTAGGGGTTGGCATCGGAGCAGGGTAAATGTCATAGCCCTGACCGCGAACCAGCACGGGGTGATGGCAACCATTACATATACCGACACCACCATTCATTGCCTCGTTGATCATCCCATAGCGCAGCGATATGACGCGTGCTACCATAACTGCCTTCGTACTTAGCAGGAGCTACACTCAATGCAGTATGTTTGTGACAAAAGAAATAAAAAAACCGATACCGCCATTTTTTACCTCCAATTTCATCGAACATATTATTGAACAGTTTTCTGGATAATATCAGCAAGTTTCAGCATAGTCAATAAGATAAAAAATACGTTGGGGATTAGTGGTTTAATATGTTGAAATTAGTGGTAAGACTGTTCGTGATGTGCTATATTTCTTCCTCAAAGAGATAGTAAGGGGGGAAAATATTGAGAGGATAGGAGAAAAAATGACAGGTTTTGTAAGCATTTATTAGGCTATAAAGATCATTTTAGGATAATAAATGAAGGCACTATACTTTGACAACAAATTAAAACTGGTTGACCATCCAAAACCTGAGAGAGGACAAGACGAATCCCTTATCAGGGTTTTGGTGGCGGGCATATGCAACACAGACCTTGAGATCGTTAAGGGTTACAGAGGGTTCAAGGGAATATTGGGGCATGAATTTGTTGGAGTTGTGGAAGAGTGTAAAAATCGTGGGCTTTTAAGAAAGAGGGTAGCAGGGGAGATAAACTGCGTCTGTGGTAAATGCAGCTTTTGCACTGGGGGGTTAAAAACCCATTGCAAAGATAGAAGGGTTTTGGGTATACTGGACCACCATGGGGCTTTTGCAGAGTATCTGGTACTTCCTGAAGAAAACCTGCACCTTATCCCGGACAAGATTGCAGATGAGGAGGCAGTATTTATAGAACCCCTGGCAGCGGCGTTTCAGATAACCGAGCAGGTCAATATCATGCCTTCAAACAGGGTGATAGTACTTGGGGATGGCAAGCTTGGTCTGCTTGTAGCACAGGTACTTGCCCTGACAGGCTGTGATTTGCTGCTTGCCGGTAAGCACACATCAAAGCTGTCTATAGTTAAAAGCATGGGGATAGACACGAGTCTGATAGACGATCTTGCTGAAAGGAAAGCCGATGTGATTATAGACTGTACGGGTTCTCCAGATGGTTTGGAGATGGCTATGGAGCTGACTCGCCCCCGGGGGACCATTGTTTTAAAGAGTACCGTGGCTGAAAATAGAGAACTTGATCTGACACCACTGGTAGTTGATGAAAAAACCCTTATCGGTTCCAGATGCGGGCATTTCCCTCCGGCTATCAGGGCATTGGAAAGAGGGTTGATAGATGTAAAACCCCTTGTCTCTGGAATTTATAGCATTAACAATGGGATAATTGCTTTTGAAGAGGCAGCTAAAAAAGGAGCCTTAAAAGTGCTTTTAGCTATGATGGACTAGTAAAAAGTCAAAATTGGGATGGCAAAGTAATCCGCCAGAGGCGGACAGATGGACTTTTTACGAAGCCATCAACTATGGATTATAAAAACCTTAAAAAAGAGAGGCTTAGATGATAGATCTTCACACTCATTCTATATTTAGCGACGGCGAATTAATACCTTCGGAACTGGTAAGAAGGGCAGAGGTTATCGGTTATCAGGCAATCGCTATCACAGACCATGCTGATGTATCGAACCTTGACTTCATTGTTCCCAGGATTGTAAGTGTTTGTGATGACCTTTCTTCAAAATGGAGGATAAGGGCAATCCCGGGCATAGAGCTTACCCATATCCCCCCTTCCATAATCTCTCAGTTAGAGAAAAGGGCTCGAGATATGGGCGCTAAGATAGTGGTTGTTCATGGAGAAACAACGGTGGAGCCTGTGACACCAGGGACCAATCGGGAGGCATTGTTGTCTGATATAGACATCCTGGCTCATCCTGGTTTAATAACTGAAGAGGAAGCAGAGATAGCAAAAAAGAGAGGTATATACCTGGAGATTACTGCCAGGGCAGGGCATTCCTTAACCAATGGTCATGTGGCTAAGCTTGCAACCAGAATAGGTGCCAGACTGGTTCTAAACACTGATTCCCACTCTCCCTGCGATCTAATCAGTTTGGAGAAGGCAAAAACCGTTGCTATGGGAGCAGGCTTATCGGAGGAGGAATTTAATAAACTACGCAGGAACTCAATGGAAATCATCGAGAAACTGAAGGTCTAAAGCCCAAAATTCCTTGACAAAACAATTACAGGTTTGTATACTCCCTCTGTTTTAGAGAAGGGGAAGGGGAGACATTTTTGGCTAAAAAGGTAAAGATACCTAAAAAGAAGATCTTCAAAGAATCGGATGAGCTTATTTCAACAACAAGTAAGGTATTAAACCATGTTTTTGAAAATAAAAAGAAGGTTCTGATAGCAACTGTAGCTGTAGTGGTTTTTGCACTCCTTTTTACAGGATGGCGGTTTTATATTCAAAAGACCGAAAAAGAGGCTTCTACGCTACACTATAAGGCAATTCAATACTACCATAGTAATAATAAAATTGAAAGCTCAGCTAAAAATGATAAAGAAAGATATAATCTGGCACTTAATAAATTCAAAGATATAATTGATAAATATCCCCGTACCAGCGCCGCCTCATTGGCATCCCTTTATTGTGGACATATCTATTACGAATTAGATGAATTTGATAAATCTATTAAATCCTATCAAAATTTTCTAAAAAAAACTCCATCTGACAGTCCCTTAAACATATTTGCTTATGATGGGTTAGGTTATGCATTTGAAGCCAAAGGAGATTATAAGAATGCCTTAAGGTACTTCAGGAAACTTATTGACGGAGATAGAAAACCTCTCAGCAAACTGGGCTATTTGAATGTGGGCAGGTGCTATGAAGAATTGGGAGAGAAGGATAAAGCTATTGAGACTTACCAGAAATTAGCCGTCACTTATCCAAATTCAGGTTATGCTGCCCTTGCAAGAGAAAAAACCAGCATTTTGAAGAGATGACCTCACTGTTGAAAATGTTTTAATTCAATATATTGTTTGAGATTGGATTGTGAAAGGTGAACTATGAAAGAGTTGTTATCCGGCAATGAGGCAATAGCCAGAGGTGCTTATGAATGCGGGGTTACTGTTGCTACTGGTTATCCTGGAACTC
>JBFLWQ010000033.1 GCA_040757775.1 Thermodesulfobacteriota bacterium | reverse complement strand
TGATTTTATCCTGATTCAAAATTAAGACCTTTGTCGTTAAAGAACCTGCATCTATTCCCGCTGTTATCATATCTCTCTCCTTTACAACATTTCTATAAAAGCCTGAACCCTTGTTTTCAACTGCCCCCAATTAGATCTTCCATGAGCTCTTTAGATTTACCCATCTCCATGCGATAGAGATTATGCAAGGGAATCTTTTGTCAATGAGTAAAGTTCTTTCAATGAGATGTCGGTATGAAATGATCCTATTTCGTCCAGGGTATGGGCATCGCTATTCTTCAACAAAATAAGATTGTATTTTTTGGAGATCTCTTCTACCTTTTTTTTATTGATCTGGCGATCATGAAGGGCGTTACTTATCTCTATGCCCTGAAGCAGATTCATATCATACTCAAATCCATCATCCCCCGGGTAAGGATAACTTGGATGGGGTAAAAATCTAAAGGTAGAACCGTTGGGTAGAAATAGCTCCACCATTTCTGCCCAACCCATTTCCTTTACAGTTATCTCTCTTCCAGGTATTATTAATACCTGACTATCAAAATTTTCATCGACTATCTTTTTTACCCGGTACCCGTAATTTCCATCATCGTGTTCAGTAATGGCTATTCCATCCAACCCACGGTCATTAACCCTTTCAACAATCTTTCCCACTAAATCTACACTTGGATAGGCAACCATACCCGTAGCTTCCATACAATGAGTGTGTAAATCTAGTTTCAAGATGTCCCCTTACCACAAGATTTGAATAACATTCATAAACTGAATAGCAGAAATAATATAATAAACAATATAAAATCTGTCAAGTATTTTTATTGGATAATACCAGAAGATGTTTCTGTGCTGGAAAAAGAAGAGAAAATAACAGCCTCTGACCTTCTTTCAGCGCAATGTTCCTACATAACAGGCGGTAAGCTGCCTTTCCTTTACGTGGGGTAATGTATAGTCTGGGAGTAACATGGGGGCTACTCTATCTGTCTCAATACCTGCCTCTTCAAGGTTCTTGTGGTATGTACGGACATGGTCTAGAGTGAGTTTTCCCATATCTGATCTTGATTTTGCATAATCAGCAGCATTTTTACCAGCAATCCTTCCGAATACCAGAATGTCCAGCAGAGAATTGCCCATCAGACGATTTTCACCGTGGATTCCACCGCCAACCTCTCCAGCAACAAAAAGTCCTGGCAAAGCTGTTTCACCGGTGTTCTTAAATTCCAGTCCCCCATTTTGATAATGTAAGGTGGGATAAATCAACATTGGTTCCTTTGAAATATCTATCCCAAAACGTTTGTAGAGGATGAACTTGCCAGGGAATTCCTTTTCTACTGTACCTGTACCGGACAGGGCATCGATCATAGGAGAATCGAGCCAAATTCCAAATTTACCAGTAGGAGCAGGGACCCCCTTGCCCTTTTCTACACATTCTTTGATAATGGCAGCTGCTTCCAGATCCCGGGGTTCCCTCTCGTTGACGAACTGCTGTCCGTCGATATTGACCAGATTGGCGCCAGACCCGCGGAATTTTTCGGTAATCAGGATCCCCTCAGCCTGTTCAGGGAATACTACCCCTGTTGGATGATATTGAACTGTATGAAGAAAAGAGATTCCAACACCTGCACGGTAAGCAATGACGATACCATCAGCGGTGGCTCCGTAATGATTTGTGGTCATGAAATTCTGGATATGAAGCCGTCCACTGCCACCGGTTGCCATGATTACAGCCTTTGCCTTTACTATAAAGTATTCCTCCGTCTCCATATTGTAAAGCAATGCCCCGGAGCATTCCCCTTTTTCGTTTAGGATTAACTCTACAGCCGGGGAAAACTCTATGACTCTGATATCCTGCGACCGGTTTCGTGCTTCGTCCCGGATGGTACGCATAATCTCAACACCGGTGATGTCAGCAGCAAAGTGCATTCGTTTTCTGCATGTCCCGCCTCCATGGAGGGTCTTTAATGTCCCATCCTGGAACTTGGAAAAATTACACCCATGCTTTTCCATCCACAGAATAGCATCGGGGGCTTCAGTAACGAGGGTATCAACCAGGTCAGGTATATTTTTGAAATGGCCACCTCCCATAACATCCAGGTAGTGATAGTAAGGTGAGTCTTTCCACCCCTTAGTTGCAGCCTGTATACCTCCTTCAGCCATCATAGTGTTTGCATCTCCATGGCGGAGTTTGGTAGCGATGATTACTTTTGCTCCCTGTTCTTGCGCTAGAAGGGCTGCTGAGGTTCCTGCCCCACCCCCTCCGATAACAAGGACATCGGTTTCATAATCAGCATGGGAGAGGTCTACCAGATCAGGGTTAACTCTGCTGTTTGCTTCAAGCACATCTACCATCTCATGCGCTATCCGGTAACCCTTGCTGGGACCCACTTTAATTTCACGTCGACCTTCTTCTTTAAAATCGGGGTGATAATCAAGTATTTTCTTGCGTTCTTCCAGAGAAAGAAAAGGGACCTCCTCATTCTTCTTTTTCTTGGCGACTCTCTCGGGTCTGGTTTTCTCTACAACCTTGATCAGTTCTTTCAACTCTTGTGGGTATGGCATATTCCTACCTTCCTATCGGTCAATTTACTTATTGTCCCACCAGGGGAATGGGAGAAAAACCCTTCCGCCTAAGGCGGAAAGAGTTCAGTTCGATCTTTTTCGCCGCAAGGGTTCGAGGGGTCGAGGATTCCAGGATTCGAGAGTAATAAAGAAAAGATTCTTTTTTGATCACTTGACCCCTTGAATCCTTGAACCCTTAAGCCCCGATCCTATCGGGGTAGTTGACTACAAATAAGTAACATCAGCGGGTTTCCAATCATCCGGTGCCTCTGTTGGTTCCATCTCCCTTTGCTGGTATACTTTTCGTAGCTGGTCTTCATTCATACCTTTCAAATCTTTTATAGCCTTGGTATACTTACCTGTTTTTATTTTATCCACCATAGCTTTGAGATGGGAAGCTTGCGGCGTTATTTTACTTCCTGTAATTCGCCTAACCATCTGAGCAATGTGGTATTGAGACATCTCTCCCATGCAGCGCACAGTGCAAAGCCCACACTGGATGCAGTCGAAGGAGAGTTCCGTAGCTTTCTCAAAATCTCCCTGTTTGATTGCCGCGATATAGTCCATAACCGAAATGTCCATAGGACATACCTTTGAGCAGGCATTACACGCTACACACCGGAATAGCTCAGGGTATTTTTTGTATACTTCTTCAGGTTCAGACCCTATGGCTTCCAGACTGTATGCTGCTCTGTTAGCCGGGAAGAAGGGTAGTTGAGTCAGATACATTCCATCTTCAACGACGGTCTGGCAGGCTAATCCAACATAGATATGGTAGTCTCCTGGTTTGCGGTAAACGGTACCGCAAGCGCCACAGATTCCGCCCCGGCAGCCGCATCCTCTGATGTATTTATAACCGGCATATTCCATGGACTTCATAATAGTCAGGTTTTTAGGAACCTCATATTTCTTTCCCATGACGAAGATCGAAACCAATTCTTTGCCGGAAGTAGTTTCTTTGCTTTCACCTTTTGTGGTATCCGTTGTACTCATCTCAACCTCACATTTTCTGGATTTAAGACCTCATTAAGAGGTTGCTGAAAAAGTTCCTTAATTAAAGTTCACACTGAAAAGTTGCTCAAACCACAGTCAGGAAATTTTTACTTTCCATCAGCCGGGTTGCCCCATTATAATTCAATTCAAATTTGCAGACCTCAGCTCCAAGGCCAAGAGCTAATGCCAGTAACTGGGTAAAATAGAAGGTGGGCAATTCTTTAAGTGTATCATGTTTTTTTAAGGCATCCTCCTGTCGTTTTCCCAGGTTATACTCACAAAGGGGACAGCTTGTCACTATAGCATCGGCGCCCCAGCTCTCTGCCGATTCCAGTATCTTAGAGACAGCTTCTATTCCGACATCAGGGTTGCTTAAGATTTGATATGAAGAGCAGCAATCATTAGAAGCCGGAAAATCAACTACTGTTGCGCCCAGCGTTTCAAGAAGGTCTTTAAACAGCGTACGCTTTTCAGGTGGCTCAATAGCTACTGACTGAGGACGTAAAAGAGTACACCCGTAATAGGGGGCAATCTTTAATCCTTTCAAAGGTACTTTGATGCTTTCCCTTATCTTTTCCCACCCGATCTCATCTCGCAGGAAGCTCAAAAGATGGACTACTTCTACTTCGCCATTGTAGTCTCGTTCTTCTTCCATAAAGGTATTTATGGTGTGCCTTTTTTCACTGTTCTCTTGCATCAGGAGATTGGCACGGGCCAGGGTATTGTAACACATGGAACATGCTACAACCAACTTATTATCACCCTGTTCTACAACCCTTATCAAATCACGGACAGGAGCAAGAAGGTGTAAGAGATCATCGTCTGCTAATGAAAATACCGCACCGCAGCAATTCCACCGAGGCAGTTCCACAAGTTCTACCCCCAATGCCTTCAGAGCAGCTATTCCTGGGTGGTCCATGTTTTTAGCCTTAGTCTTTAATGTGCAACCTGGGTAATAGCTAATCTTCATTTTATCCTCTCATGAAGTGTGCTTCCTAAAGCAGCTTACCAGAGCAATCTGAGGGAGGTCAGCAATCGTCTCTTCAGATATTGCCGAAGGTTCAACGTAATTGATATTCTTTCGCAGGGTCAGCTGCCTGATAGCTTCCATGACTTTAGTAAGTTCGATCCCCCTAGGGCAACGGACAGAACAGGCATTACAAGTTGCACAGATCCAGGCTGTTTTGGAACAAATAACCTCATCCTTTAAACCAAAATGCGTCAAGATCATAATCCGCCGGGGGGGGATATCCATGTGTTCAATCATAGGGCATCCGCCAGAACATGTGCCACACTGCATGCATTTGTGAAAGTTTTCGCCGCTGATATCTTCGACTTTCTTTACGAATTCTTCATCGTAGGTTTTATCCGAGATTTCGATAGTCAATGGTCTACCTCACTGTTATTTGAGATCGCAAAATATAAACAAAGACTTGCTGTTGCAAGAGCGATAAAGAATAACAAAAGAGGATTTTTGGGTCAAGAAAAATATTATATGTAGAAATGAATTTATAGTTTTTCTATCTCTTCCATTATCTTTCCGGATATTTTTTCCCTATTCTTTTTATGCCTGTTGTCTTTAGTCTTAAAGGAGAGGGGTTGGCCGAAGATAATCCTTGCCCGACCCATCTTAGGAAAAACCTTTCCGTCAGGGAGTAACTTCTCGGATCCTATTATCTTCACCGGCACAACCGGCACATTTGCTTTCAGGGCTAACCACGCCACTCCAGGCTTTCCTTCTATCGTATTGCTGTTTAGAGGAATAGTGCCCTCGGGAAACACATTGAGTACCTTACCTTGATTTAATATTTGGAGAGAACGTTTGAGGGCATACCGATCCACCCTTCCCCTTTTTACCGGGAATGCTTTCAGATGGGTCATGATGAATCTCAAAATGGCGTTTTTGAATAACTCTTCCTTTGCCATTGAGTATACTTTTCTTTTTACACCTACCCCTAAGAGGAGGGGATCTAAGTAGCTTATATGGTTTGGTGCGAGGATTACCCCCCCTGATCTAGGGATATTTCTATCTCCTATAATGTCTAACCTGATATAAGAATGAAAGAAGAGAGATACTATTAGCTTAACTATTTTGTATATCATTGTTACTCTTATCTGTCATATATTTAGCTACTAAAACCGGATTGTTATACTTTTTTGTAACTATTCAGATAGGTACAAAGGCACAGAGCACCAAAGGCACAAACCGGAAAACAAGCAGAAAAAAATATTATGAGTTTGTGCCTATATGTCTTTGCCACTTTGTCCCTGACTAGTCACATATCCTTATGAGACACACGGGGAAGATACTCTTTCAAAACGGTGAGCATATGCTCGTGGTGTGTGCCTTTCCAAAATATCCTTTTACATTTGTTACAGAATGAGAAATCTCTGTAGCTCTCAAAGATATAATCGGGGATCTTTCCCCCTATATCTTCTCTCTGTATTTTTTTTAGCTTGTTGTTACACAGTAGGCAACGGGTAAAGGTTTTATCTGGTTCTATATCTAAACCCAGGTTGGTGATGACCTCTCTTACTTGTCTTTTAGGGTCGTTGTTGTTTATAAACAAAAACCTATAGTTTCCTTCTTTCTTCTTTATAAGGGTATTTTTGGTTAAGATAATTCGTTCTTTTTCTCTTGCGATTTTTAGAAGGTCTTTGAAATCAATCCTATTGGAGTATAGAGTATCAAACCCCAGGGTTCTTAACAACTTAGCGAGACTACCCAGCATTCTGTCAGCAATAAATTTCATGGCACATTAAGCTTGTTAATTCAAGGTAGTTAGTATCTAAAGAAAAAAAGGGTACCTTTTTGATTAATACAGCATTTAATTTCCAAATACAAGGCAAAACCAACCGCCACAAAACAAAATAATTTATTCCATCCTGTTTATGGCACTGGGAGGGGAACAGGGAACATTTTATTAGAATTCTCCATTTTAACTGTTGACATACAAGGAATTTTTGGTATTATTACACATTTTTTAGGATAAACGAGCCATAGATGGGTCAAAAAACCTGCACCAAAGAGCGGAAAAGGGAATTTTTCAGTATAAACTGATTAATGCCCAGATAGTGTAACCCAAAGTTTGAAGAATGCGAAAGGAGGAAGGTATGGTTAGAAGATCAGTATCGATGCATTTAGTGCTTTTTATCTGTGTTATGAGTCTAAGTATTTTATTTGCAGAAAGAACCTTTATATATGCTAAAGATGTTCCGGGAGTGACTGAAAACAGCATAAAAGTAGGTTTCATCTTTGACCAGACAGGTCCAGCAGCCAATGTCACTGTCCCTATAACTCAAGGAGTACGAAGCTATTTCAGGCATAACAACGACCATGGAGGGATTAACGGTCGAAAAATCAACTTACTCGTTGAGGATGACCGTTATGCCATTCCAATGGCAATATCAGCCTTCAAGAAACTTATTTTCAAAGACAATGTATTCATTTTAATGGGACCAACTTCAACGGGCGCTATGACCGTCCTCAGTAAACCAATACAGAATAACAAAATACCAACCGTATCTCTTATAAGCCCCGAAATAACAGTAAAACCCTTTAAGCGATATATATTTACTATCCAGGACATTTACCCTGGACAGATGAAAGTACTGATCGATTATATGCTCAAAGACCGGAATCCCAAAGAACCAAGGATTGGTATGATCTATCCCGATAACGAAACTGGCAAAGTTGACCTGGAAGCTGCTTTGAAGTGGCTTAAATTCCATAACCTCTCTCCAGTTTCCACACAGGTTTTCAATCCGGGTTCGGTTGATGCCAGTTCTCAAATACTGAATCTAAAAAAGAATGAGGTAAATCATATAATTCTCCCTGGCGGTATTCCTCAGACAGCGTCGGTTTTGTTGAGGGATTTAAAAAAATACGGGTTAAATGTTCCGGTATTTGGAAGTTGGGCTACGTGTGATGAGGCGGTTATAGAAATGGCAAAAGACGCAGCAAAACAATTTTTTTCCGTCAATGCTATGAATTCCTGGTACGATGAGGGGCCCGGCCTGGCTAAAATGAGAGAGATAACGCTTAAAGACCACCCAGGTACGGAAAAACCCTATCGCGGGAAAACTTATACCCAGGGTTGGCTTTGGGGTGTGATGACGCTGGAGGGGTTAAAGAGAACTGGCAGAGATTTAGATAGAGAGGCGTTTATAGATAAGATGGAAACCATTAAGAACTTCGATACAGGTAAGCTCACCGGTCCTATCAACTATAGCTCCACTAGCCACAAAGGGGGCAATACCTGGAAAATATTTAAGGCAGATACAGCCACCGGAAAGTTTATCCCATTGACTGAATGGAGGGAGTCTGACTGATTGTTAACAGCCTGTTACCAAAATTCAAAGTTTTTTGATAAACTTTAACGTTGTAGACAGCAAGAACCTCTTAGCTGCTCAGGAAAATCCAGAGAATTACCAGGATCTTCCAGTGATGGTAGCAGGCTACTGTTGTGGATTTGAGTAAAGGTCTGCAGGATTCTATTATCAAAAGGACGTAACAGAGCTTCAGATAATGTTTAGTGAGGCTCTTAAAGAATTTTTATTTGATAACAGGAGAGTTGAGAGAGGAGTATATGTACAATATGAAATACAGAGACAACGGAAATGGTAAAAGAGGAGTCATATTCAATATTCAGAGGTTTAGCATTCACGATGGGCCAGGAATTAGAACAACCGTATTTGCAAAAGGTTGCCCTTTGAAATGTGCATGGTGTTCGAACCCTGAATCTCAAAAACTTTTTCCCCAACTCATGGTTCGCGATGTAAAATGCACTCGGTGTGGCCGCTGCGCTGAGGTCTGTCCCGATAATGCTATATCCTTAACAGAGGAGCATGGGAGGAAAATCAGCTGGGATTTATGCAGTCAGTGTTTTAAATGCACTGAAGTCTGCATCTATGAATCTCTCGGAATAATTGGGAAAGATATGGGAATTGAAGAAATAGTAAAAGAGGTTGAAAAAGACAGAATTTTTTACAAGAATTCAGGAGGTGGTGTTACTATCTCTGGAGGAGAGCCGCTTCTTCAGAATAAATTTGTCTTAAACCTCATTAAAGCTTTTAAAGAAAAAAATATTAATACAGCCCTTGATACATGCGGATATGTTTCTGAAGAGGCATTTGGAGAGGTAATTCCATTTGTTGATCTTTTACTATTCGATATCAAACAGTTAGATTCCGAAAGACATCAAAAATATACGGGTGTAGACAATAATCTTATACTTACAAATGCTCGTACCTTTTCCAAGAAGGTACGAACCTGGTTTAGAATTCCTCTCATTAAAGATTTCAACGACTCTCCTGAAGATATAAGAAAGATAGCCGAAATGGCAATGGAACTCGGAGTAGAGAAGATTTCCCTTCTCCCCTATCATGAGGGGGGGAAATCGAAGAGCTTTCAGATTGGCGGAATATATTCTATTCCCATGGCAAAAGCCCCGGACGATAATCATATTCAACGGTTAAAAAACGTTGTTTCAAAAATCGGAGTGGCAGTAACAGTAGGAAATTAAGCTGCTACAGGTTTTATCCAATCAATATGGGGTTTCGAGAACAGCTCAGTCATTTTAAATCTTATTTGATTCATAGTTTCCCTGACAGGGAAGGGAGGTAATATTATGTTGCAAGACGTGCTTTTGACCAATGAAGAAAGAGCGTTAAAACAAGAGGTAAGAGATTTTGTAAAAAACGAGGTGCCATCCGATTTGATAAAAAAGATGGATAAGGATGAGATAACCTACCCCAAGGAGTATGTGAAGGCATTGGGGGATCGTAACCTCCTGGGTTTGAGATTTTCAAAACAGTATGGTGGCAGAGGGTTGAATTGGACTGCTGAAGTAGCTGCCCTTGAGGAGATCGGGGTTCTGGGTACAGCCCTGGGTTGTGCCTTCGCCATGCCTTCCATTGTGGGTGAGGCACTTTATAATTTCGGGACGGAAGAGCAGAAAGAGAAGTTTCTTAAACCCATACTCAAAGGCGATTTTATTTCTGCGGAGGCACTAACCGAGCCCCGGGGCGGATCGGACTTTTTCGGGGCTACTACAGAGGCAAAATTGGAAGGCGACTCGTTTATTATTAAAGGCCAAAAGCGGTTCGTTGTAGCGGCTAACGGTGCAGATTTCTTTATCGTATACTGTAAAACTAACCCGGAAGGAAAGCCTCAGGAACGTATCAGCCTGATCCTTATTGAAGCAGACCGGGAGGGAATTGAAACCAAATATCTATACCAACTTTTAGGTACACGTGGAGGGGGAACAGGGCGATTGATCTTCAAGGATGTAAAGGTTCCGGCTTCAAATCTTATCGGTGGGCTCAACCAGGGTGCAGAAATTTTCAACACAATGATGGTCCCGGAACGATTAACCTCAGCTGCTTTTGCACTGGGCCTGGCACGCGCCGCTATTGAAGTTGCCGCGCGATACAGTAACAGGAGACACGCTTTTGGCAAAAATATACGCTCTTTTCAGGGAGTTAGCTTCAAGGTTGCAGATGCCGTAACCCAGCTGGATGCGGCCCGTGCCTTGGTACTTGCTGCGGGGAAAACTGCAGATAACCGACTCCCCTCAACGAGACGACTGGTAAGTGAGGCAAAGAAATTCGCTACCGATATGTGCTGGGAGGTTTGTAATCTCGCCATGCAGATCGTTGGGGGTATAGGGTATACCAACGTATTCCCAATCGAGAGGATGGTGCGTGACGCAAGGCTCACGCAAATATGGACTGGAAGCAACGAAATTATGAGTCTTCTGATTCAGCACGAGTACTATCGTGAGTTACTCAGCGACCCCAATCCCCCCCGTGTGAGTGAGCTGGATGCCCAGGAGGCGCATATGGAGGATGAAAAAGTATACGAGGATGCAGAAATGTGGACTAAGGGCTGGTAAGGGATAAAGGTGCTGGATGTAAGGTTAAGGTATTAGACAGTCTCCAAGAATTTGAAAAAGAAACTCTCATCCTTTAAATTTAGAAGGCGCTTTCTATTCTTAGCCAAATCGTCATAAGTCATTATATCCAGGTCACCTTCCGTTAGACTCAGACAACTATCAGGCTCTCCTCTTGTGACTATTCCTAATCCGCAGTCACAATCTAATACAAATATTTTCAGATCTTTCCTATGGCTTCTCAAGTAGCAGATTGTTTTCCATACATCTCCACACCATTCTCCAGTCCAACCAGGCAAATTCAATGAAGCAGCATGATCAATAGAATCCGCCGGATATGCTGCTGCCTTGTGTGGTGGACTACAATCATGCATAATGATTACGCCACCTTCATTGAGGTGGTTCAAGGAATTTCTAACGTCCTTTAATGACTGCTGGTAAGTATGCTGTCCGTCAATAAAGACTACGTCTAAATAACAGGGTTTTGCATCAGCAAAGTAGCTATCACTGGTTATTTCATAATACTTTGCCACTACGTTATAGAAATTCCTGAAAACCCATTTTATTCTGCGCAGTTTTGAGAATTTGAAATTCGGGTCAACGGCAATTTTTTGTCTTGCTTTTATTGGAAAAAAACTAGTTCCCCCGTCTACCCCTATCTCTAAGTAGGTGTGTGCCCTTTTTCTGTATATTATTTTTTGTATTACATCTATTCTGTTCATTTTCTAAAATCCGCAATAAAGGATAAACCTGTTACTCCTTAACGCATACACAGATGAATGACCAATTTTCAATTACTGGCTCAAGTCTAATAATTTTAAGTCCCCCGATACACTCGATGTATCGGGTAAGGCTTTCAGGGGTAAATGCGTGCTTATGAGTAGGATCCAATGAAATTGTATTGATCTTACCTTCATCCGGCAGAATCGCCGCAAGAATTCCGCCATACTTAAGAACCCGTTTCCATTCCTTTAGAGTCTTAATTACATCCACATAGTGTTCCAAATTGTGTCGCGAAATAACAAAATCAAGTTCTTCATCAGAGAACATATGTAAATCATCACCTGAGGTAACAATATCAGCCACACTAACCTTCCCTTTCACGTTACCGTATTTTCCCATTTGCCCCTTGGGGGTTATGTCAATTCCAATACAGTTCTCGTGGGTTTTTCTGTGCCCGCAACCAACATCAATTCCTCGCCCAGTGGTACAATACTGAAGGAGTGCAAGCCGCTCAGGATGCTTTTCATCCTTGTCTGACTGTGCTTCACTTTCTGCAGGATGAGCAAAAAAACGAGCTTTTAAATATCTGATAATTTGTATTAACGGTATTTCTCTATATAATCGCATCGCACCGTAGCTAAAACTTACGCTCCACTCTGTTTACGCTGGTATTTACTCTGGTGTAGCCTGTCTCCATTCATGTTGGTAATATAAAAAGAGCAAAAAGGGATTAGTTGTCTGGAAGGGGTAACCACATGGATACAACACCCTTCCAACCTTTCCAGATCAACAGTCCATACATCTTGGAATGGCATTCCCGATATAGAGAGGTAGTGGGTTTCTGACCTCTTAAAGAATTCTTCCAATGACCCCTCTTTTACTTTGCAACACCCCGTATCTTTTTCGACGAATCTACCCCGTTTGTCCATAAAACTCCTAACATGCTCAGCAGGGGAAGACACAAATTGATCAGCATCTCTTGTGGTCTTTCTCTGGTGGAAGTCAACGGTAGCTTTCAACTTTTTTTCTTTGGTAAGTACAAAAAAACCTGAAAAACCACAGTGGGAATCTTTGCGTCTTCTAGGTACAAAATTTCTGGCTTTTACTTCACCCTGTGTCTGGACTTCCAGTGCCCGTAATACGTCTGGTATTGTGATTCTGTCTCGATCCTCTGGTGACTTTGGATATCTTCCGAAGTAGGTTATTGGTTGAAAGTGGATACCTTTTACAATGGGTATCCATTCCTTAGCAAATCTTACGATGTCACCTATCTGGTGGTCATTTATGCCCGGGACTAAGGTTGGTACAAGTGTTACTCCTATCTTTAGATCAAGACAGTTTTGAATAGCCTGAAATTTGTGATCAAAGATGTTTGCACCTCTCGTAAAACGATAAACGTCATCTGATACACCATCGAATTGGAGATAAATGAGATCGACACCGCTATCTTTCAAGCGCTTAAGGTATTCTTTTTCCTTTGCCAGTCTTAACCCATGGGTGTTTACCTGAATGTGATAAAATCCCATTTTTTTACCTATGGTCACAATATCGGGCAGGTCGTCCCGGATAGTAGGCTCTCCGCCACTCAGTTGAACGGGGTAAGGGCCTCCAGATTCCATAACAGTCTGATACATTTTTCTGATTGTACCAATGCTTGGTTTGTCTGGGTTTTTCCTGGAACTTGCAAAGCATACCGGGCAGTTCATGTCACAGCTATTTGTAACTTCCATGAGGACTGTACATGTTTCTGCCTTGTGGTTTGGACAGAGTCCACAATCGTAAGGGCAACCCCTGTTGCTTATGGAAAACCTCTTTTCAGGTCCAGAAGCATCTTCTCCATCTCCCCATTCTTTATATAGTCTGGCATCCCGCCAAAGAAGAACCTTAAAGTTACCATGTTCCCGACAGGTCTTATCAAGAAAGACATTATTGTTTTCAAGGGTTCTTTTACCAGGTATCTTGGCAAAACAAACCGGACATAGACTTTCAGTTTCTCCTAAATGCTCTGGCATATGTCTGATACCCTCTTGTAATTCATCCCGAAAAATTTCTTGTATTAACAAAAAGGGATGTACTAAAATGTTTTGTGCTTTGTGAAGTTATGGGAGGGGTTTAGTAAATGAAAGTAAGGCATAGCCTGGCTTCCCTTCTTTAAACAGTTCCAGCCAAGGGCTTCTATGCCTTTTTCCACAACAGCTGGTTTCAAAGATGCCCGAATCTTCAGCAAGTTTTTTCGAAAATGTCTCGAAGGAACCAAAATGAACCAATATTTGGTATCCCATTCTCTTCATTTCTTCCGAATGATCTTCTACAAAGGTATCTCCAAAACCCACGTTTTCAAAAAGTTTGATGTAACCGTTCAGGGATTCTGCTCCAGAGATACATGATGCGAATGCTATTTGATTATTTAACCTGCTGCTTATTCTAGACCGAAGTATAACATCAGAGATAACCAGCTTGCCTTTCGGTTTCATGACACGCTCTATCTCTCTGGCGGCAGCTCTTTTGTCTGGTAAAAGAGAGATGGAGCACTCACTAATGACTGTATCAAATGTTGAATCCTTGAAGGGCAGCTTTTCCCCATCGCCTACCAGGAGGTCGACATGACTCAGGGGAGCATCATTTTCGGACTTCTTTTGAGCTATAGAAACCAATTTTGCAGAAAGATCAATGCCAACTACTCTGCATCCGTACTTGTCAGACAGGAAATACTTAGTGGCTCCTTTCCCGCAGGCAATGTCAAGGACAAAAGAATCACTGTTTAAACCAGCAAGTTCTGCCAGTCGTTCTGTAAGGTTCAATCCGCCAGGCCGAAATGTATCACCCAGAGCATCATTCATGAAATGAGATTCATACATCCTGGATGTTGTTTCCTTAACTTTATGAATACGGTCTTCCAACATTAAAATTACCTTGAATACCGCTTAACAGGAAGGATTTTACTCCATTTTTGCCTCTATTTCTTCTTCTCCTTTATTCACTGTCTCTACGACAATCTCTTCGGTCAAGTACATCGTCCCACACTTGGGACACTTCAACGCGTCAACAAAACCTGTCATCTCCATATATGAAGACACCACTTCTTTTACTTCCATCTTCTCTTTACACTTAAAGCAGTACCATTCCTCCACTGTTATTCCTCCCCCAACTCCGTTCTGTGAGAATACGCTGTGTGTACTGTGTAAGCTCCCTCTCCAGCAAGAGAATACTCCACGTAAAACGTAACATCAGCAACTCTAAGCTTTGCCAGGAATTTGTCAGACCCTTGCTGGTAGAGTTTCTCCTCTTTCGTTTCAGCGTTATGGATAACCATCCTTATATCATCATCCATTATCTTTCTTGCCTCTAAAAGCTCTGTTACCTGATCAGTCTTTTCAACCTTGATACTCTCATAGGTTTCAGAAGACATGTTAGAACCTCCTTTACAGTTATTTTCTTCTTTCCTCTAAGCGAAGCTTGAGTGTTGATTGATTTTGCCTCTTTGTTGACATATTATTTGGTGGCTTAATTCTGTCCTCTGTCCAGTTGTTATTAAATATCAAATCTAAAACATGAAGTGAAGGTTTTTTTCGTGCAAAGACTTCACGGCAACTGGCACAATAGGTAATGAGGTCATGCCTGGCTTCCTCTACCCTGCGGGTGGTTATACTATTTGCCATACCAATGTTTACGAAGGGGACAGCCCCCCCTAAACCACAGCATATGGTCTTGTCCTTTGAGTATTCCATCTCTTCTACCCTGTGGCCTAACAATGAGATCAAAGTGCGGACACTCTCTTGCAGGGCTGGCTCCCATCTGGCCTTACAGGAATCGTGAAGGCTGAAGACCTGCTGGTCACCTTTTGTCTTCTGAGGGAGACCTGTCTCCACAAGCACCTCGTAGAGAGACCGTATATTAAATCCAGCACCGGCTGACTTTAAGCTGTGAATACAGTGAGGACAGGCAAGGATCATTTCAGTACATCCCATATCCTCCATCTTCGCTTCTATCCTCTTTGTTACCTCTGTAAATTTCGATTGGTTTCCCAGTTCTTGAGTCGGTGCACCACAGCATCCCAGTATTATACCGGTACCAGGAAGCTTACTGCAAATATAATCATACGTTTCAATGACCAGAGCAGGAGAGTAACCTGCCAGATTACAACCAGGGAAGAAAACCCGGTTGCACTCTTTCGCTGCCGGATCAGATATAGCTGAGGAGAAAGAATCGGAAAGAACAAATTCTTGATCACTCTCCACCAATTTGTGAGAACGAAGGGGCCCCAGTCCTTCCTTTACCATTTTTTCACGTAACTCCATACACATCTTTCCGATGTTCAACTCCTCGGGGCAAAGCACTTCACAAAGATCACAGAGGCTGCAAGAATATGGAATCATGGGTTTTTCTCTAAAGTAACCTGAACTGAATTTTTCCGCCAGTTCCTTAGGGCTTTCACAATATTTTGACAAGAACCCGCAATCCTCCATACAAATCCCGCATTCAATGCAGGCATCAATAATCTTGTCCATCTCTGTCATAGTCTCCGCTCCAATTTACAGCTACCTGTTTTTTTCTTTTAGAGTTTCTCTGTTTAAAAAAGGGGATGACAAACTGAAAGGGGTGCATTCCTGCACCCTCAGTCACATTGTACTTCGATTTAACTTGATAATTACCCTGTAGCCTGCTACAAGGGTTTCAATAGTCATTCCTGCCTGCCCTGTACTCGATACGGGGGCAAGCACGGAATGACAGAATACGGAATAAAGAAAATTTATAATATTTTTGGATACCCCGCAACTTGCTGCGGAGAGGTTCAATTTCGCGCTTCAAAGGCAAATATAGCAGCTCCCAATGCCCCCATAATCTGGGGTTCACTAGGTACAACGATGTTTTTACCGGTTTCCTGCTTCAATGCCTCCTTGACACCCACATTTTTAGCCACCCCACCGGTAAATACGACGTCATCTTTGAAACCCACGGTTCTCCCCATTATCGACACCCGGGATGCGACAGATCTAACTATCCCCGATACTAAGTCTTCTCTCTTCCTACCCTCAGCACGTAATGAAACCATCTCGGATTCTGCGAAGATGGTACAGGTAGTACTAACCGTACATGGGTTTTTACTCTTCATGGCCTCTTCCCCCAAGTTTTCTAACTCTACACCGAGAACCTCTGCCATAACCTCGAGAAATCTGCCAGTACCAGCAGCGCACTTGTCATTCATGACAAAATTCGACACATTTCCGTCTTCTTCAAGACCAATAGTTTTACTATCCTGTCCACCTATGTCAATGATAGTTCTGGTTTTCGGAAGAAGGAAAAAAGCTCCTTTAGCGTGGCACATGATCTCGGTTATGGCCTTGTTTGAAAATGGTACCCCATTTCGACCGTAACCGGTGGAGATAATATGATCAAATATATCTTTAAAATCGCCACCATTGATTTCTATTCCTGCATTCTCTAATGCCAGTTTAGTTACTTCATTTGCTGCTAAAGGAACGCTGTGACCTGTGGGGATGACCTTGTATCCCAGGATTTTCCCTTCAGAGAAGACGACTGTTTTGGCGGTAGCAGCCCCAACATCAACCCCTGCATATAACTTTGTGACCACTATTCTCACCTCCTGGTAAAGTTGGTTTTTTATATTGTACTAACACAGGGCAAATCTTATTAAGCCTTTCTCATCTTCAGCAGCTCAGCAAATGTTTCAACCCTGGTTCTTAACTGGCCGGCACTGTAATTTCGAGTATCGTAGGCATCACCCTCCAGAACCAATACCGGAATGCCAAGCCTCTCCTTTAGTGCCTTTTTGTTCATCAAGGGAGGTATCGTATACGGACGACATGAATAGGGGTAACAGAGGATTGCCCCATCTACCTTCCATTCCTTGCAGTACTCTGTAATGTAGTCTATCTGTCCCTGAGCAGAATATAGGCACCCACGCTTAAAGAATCCTTCTATTATTTTTTGACTGTATTCTGTTGATTTTGCCTTCGTCCGCTCCAAAGGCGTTAACCAGTCAACAAAAACAACAGACATCGCTAACCCAAGACTCTCCACCATCTTGAGTATAGCGGCATCAACTGCCATACGGAGGCCAAAATATATCCTAGGTGCACCCTTTTCAACAACACCCTCACCTCTGTCTATCCGCTCCTTCGTCTCTCCGATTAATGTGGTAATGGCATCAATTGCCTCGTCCCTCATCCTTATAGGGGTATTGCTGATCCAATATCCCAGATTCACATCCGCCTGACTGATGGCCTGGGGATCACTTTTCCCTACCATCTCAACCAGCGTGTTATAGTTATAATAGAACTTTGCGTTGTCTCTTACACCGGCTTTACGTACGTCTTCTGTAAATGTGGAGCCCGTTACGTCCTCGATCTTCTTAAAGACCTTCTCCATCTGTCCGCCAGCATATCGGATCAGCCTCTCACTGATGTCAGGCCATCCTCCCCACTGGCTGTCAAGAATTCCGTCCATATAAACAGTAGGAATATCATAGAGTTCTGCCAGGAGCTGGTCTGCCTCCGCAGGCTGATCGCAGTACCAACCAGATGAGACCATCAGATCGGGTTTGGGTATTATCCCCATTTCAATAGCCCCTATGTGTGTCTGCCAGAGGGCACAGTGAGCAGACCCTACCCCCAGCCCTGTTTGTTCACCTGCCTCAAGAAGTGGACTGAGCTTGTCAAAGATCATGCCCATACCCACGTTCATGATCTCTCCTATAGACCCCACATAGACGTCTGGTGACAGCCTGTGGACTGCCATCATCATGGTACCCGGAAAGGGCCAGTCGTAATAAATAACCTTCTTGTATTCCTCCCGACACAAGGGCAAAGACACAAGCTCCTCCATCCACACGCGCAGCAGTTTACGTACGCCCTTGAGTTCTACATCAAAACTCTTTTGTACTCTGTTCACAGCCCGGCTTATATCTTCCTTGCCGATCCCAAGTTTATCAAATGCCTTTTCTATCCTGGGCATTTGCTTCTTCAGTTCTGTATCCTCATACCCACATAATTTCAAAAAATCTGTATACATAAAGCACCTCCTTCACTTAGAAGATAAATATTTTAGTACTCATAGTTGTTACATTGACCCCATCAGATAACTTCACACTCATTAAATCATCTTACCTAAAGTCAGCTTTTTGCGCTTCCTTTTCTAAGAAGCCTTCCTCATCTTCAGCAGTTCAGCAAATGTTTCAACCCTCGTTCTCATCTGCCCGGCACTGTAATTTCGGGTATCATAGACATCACCTTCCAGGACCAGGCAAGGGATGCCCAACCTCTCTTTTATCGCTTTTTTCACCATCAGGGGGGTAATAGTCCACGGGCGACAGGAATAGGGGTAACTAATGATAAACCCGTCCACATTCCATTCCTTGCAGTACTCTGTAAAGTAGTCTATCCCCCCTTGGCAAGAATACAACAGGCCTCGTTTGGAGAATCCTTCCATTATCTTTTCACCATACACCGTTGACTTTGCTTTTGTACGCTCAACGGGAGCCAGCCAATCAGTGGAACAAACAGCTATCGACAATCCAAAGCTCTCCACCATCTTGAGTATAGAGGGATCAACGGCCTGCCTGGTCCCAAAATATATTTTGGGGGCACCCTTTTCAACAACGCCCTCTCCCCTGTCTATCCGTTCCCTCGTCTCTCTGATCAATATGGCAAGTGCATTATGCGCGTCTTCCTTTTTTCTCATAGGGGTATTGCTCATCCACATTGGGAGGCCAACGTCTGCCTGACTGATAGCCTGGGGGTCGCTTTTTCCCACCATCTCCACCAAGGTGTTGAAGTTCCAGTAAAATTTTGCATTTTCTCTTACACCAGCTCTGCGTATGTCTTCCGTAAATGTGTAACCCGTTACCTCTTCTATCTTCCTGAAGACCTTTTCTATCTGACCGCCAACATATCGGAGCCGCCTCTCGCTCAGACGATCAGGCCACTCCCCCCACTCGGCATCCATGCAGCAATCCACGTAGACAGTGGGGATGCCATAGAGCTCTGCCAGGAGCTGGTCTGCCTCCGCGGGCTGATCACAGTACCAACCAGCTGAAACCATCAGATCGGGTTTGGGTATTATCCCCAGTTCAATTGCCCCTATGTGCGTCTGCCAGAGGGCACAATGGGCCTCTCCTACCCCCAGCCCGGTCTTCTCACCTGCCTCAAGAATGGGACTGAGTTTGTCAAAGATCGCGCCCATAGTGAGGTTAAGTACCTGTGCTATGGTCGTTGTATACACGTCACCCGAAAGCTTTTGAAGCGCGAACATCATAGCGCCTGGGAAAGGCCAGTCGGTATAAACAACCTTCTTGTACTCCTCCCGACACAAGGGCAAGGATACAAGCTCCTCCATCCATACCCGTAACAGCTTCCGTATGCCCTCAAGCTCAATATGAAAGTTGTTCTGAAGCCTTGCTTCTGCCCGTACTATATCCTCTTTTCCTATTCCAAGTTTATCAAAAGCCTTTTCTATCCTGGGCATCTCCTTCTTCAGTTCATCATCCTCATACCCACATAACTTCAAGAAATCTGTATACATTGGCCACCCTCTTTTCCTAAAGTTTGCGACCACGCTTCTTGTTCAACATCTCAACAAATGCCTCAATCCTTGTCCTGAATGGCCCCTTCTCTGAAACATCATAGTCCGTCTCTATCTTCAACATGGAAAGGTCCGCCTTCT
>JBFLWQ010000032.1 GCA_040757775.1 Thermodesulfobacteriota bacterium | reverse complement strand
CTAATGATATCCTTGAAAAAATAAGGATACTCGGAAATTGCTCTAATAAAAGTTCTTATGAGTATACAGAGGAAGAGGTAAATAAGATTTTCTCAGAGATTGATAAGCAGCTGAAGTTGACGAAGGCAAAGTTTCTGGCGGGAAAGAGGGAAAGGTTTAAGCTGTAATGAGGCTATTAAAAAGGATTTTATTAAGAAAGTAAGGCGAAATGAAAAGAAATAAAATAGAGAAGATAAGCGATAAAGATATAGTTCTCTATGCCCTTTATCTCTTAGGCGGATGGCAAAAGCGTATTCATACCGAAGACGTTGCTTTAAAATCTTATCAAATAGCTCCATCCAAGTTTTCATGGGTAAAATATCCACAGTATCCAGATCTTGCGCCAGCTCGATTTGCATTAGAAGCAGCTAAGAAACCAAAATATGGTGCATTGGTTGATGGAAGAAGTGAACGAAAAAGAGAAACGACACCACGAAAGTTGAAAGATTTACTTAACGATTCAAAAAGTAAAAAAATTAGTGGATGGATATTGACTGGTAGCGGGCTTAAATGGGTAGAAAGCAATAAAGCTAGAATCGAAAAATTTTTGGATATCCATATTCCAATGGGAGACCGCTTACCTGCAGACCGAAAAGTAAAGGAACTGATAAGAAGTGTTGCCTTCAAGAAGTTTATGGACTATGGAGAACAAGCAGAAATTTCACATCCTGAGTTTGCTGAATCACTTGTCTGCACTGTAAACACTAGAGCAGAAGTTTTAAGCGACCGATTAGATCAACTTTATTCTATAGCCGAAGAACTGAGAAAGGAAGAAGTTAAAACTTATGTAAATTTCTGTAGAAATAAGTTTGCCTCACTTTTAGAAAAGAAAGGAGGTGTAAAAAATGCCAAAAGTTGAAATTCCAACTGAATGGGATCTAGGTACAACTCGGCGATATAAACGCCAAAATATGGAAAAAGCAATGAGAGGGAAATTGAGCGTGGGATGGTTGAACTGATTACGAACGCCGATGACAGTTATCGAGACATAGAGGATAAAGGGAAACATGTTTCAGGAAAAACACGGATAGAAATCGAGAGGAGAAAAAAAGGACAACCTTCTACTGTAATAGTGCGAGATAGGGCGGGTGGGATGAATAGAGAGGAGATGTTCAATAAACTTGGTAAATTAGGTAAAAGAACTTCAGGTTTTGAAACAGGAAAACTTCGGCGTGGCCTTCATGGGCGAGGGGCAAGAGATGTTGCTGCTTTTGGAGTTGTTCATTTTGAAAGCATTAAAGATGAAGAGTACAATCACTTGATCATCCCTCCCTCCTTAAAATGTAAATTCACAGAGTCTCGACCTAAGAAAGTAACTGAGGAAATAAGGAAAAAACTTGGCATACCGAGAGGTAATGGCACGGTAGTTACTATTGAGGTTGAAAGCCGATTTACAATCCCGCAACATGAAACTTTGATAAAAGATTTTTCCCGATATTATAGTCTGCGAGACTTATTTTCTGATGCCAGAAGAGAAGTAGTACTTGTAGATCTAAATAAGAATAGGGGAGATCCTTTGCGTTATACATATCCCACCGGTGAAGTGGTATTTAATAAAGGTTTTTCAATCCCCGGATATTCTGGAGTTACAGCCCATCTCGTTATTCGTAAACATACAAGTTCTTTTGAGCAAGGCACTCTTCCATATAGAGAGGGAATTTTGATTAAAAGTGCAGCAGCAATACACGACTGCACTTATTTGGGGTTAGAATCAGAGCCTTTTTCATGGAGGTTTACGGGCGAGTTATATTGCGAAATTATTGATAATTTAATTCGTGAATATGACGATAGGGAAGAAGCAAACCCAGATAATCCTAAACATCCTGAAAACAACCCAATACGTTTATTGGACCCATTCCGCGATGGGTTGATACTTGAACACCCTTTTTCCCAAAAACTTTATAAAAAATGTAAGGAAATTTTACGGCCTTTTATTGAGGAACTAAAAGCTACTGAAGCGCCTCCCAAACGAAGTGTTACAGATGAAAATCTTGAGAGGAAATTAGATAATCTTTCGAAAGAGATTTCAAAGGTTTTCGAGAAAAAATTAACTGAACTGGAGGAAGAAATCCCGACAGGAGATATTGATGACCCAAGAATTAAAAAACTTAGTATTGGTTTACATATCATTCCGCCCGGTGAGATACCTATTATAGTGGATCAACCCAAAACATTTTCCATTGTAGTAAAGCACTACGAAGCTTTAGATGAGTCTCTACCAGTAGATGTTGTCAGCAGTGACCCTGATAATATTAAAATTCGCACATCTCCAGTGTTTTTAAAAAAATTTTCAGAAGATAAAAAAGTTGGGACAACCACATTTACCGTAGAAGGTTCTAAAATTGAAACAGAAGCATTTATTGAAGTGCGTTATGATGGGTACGATAATTTGATGCTTGTGAATGTTATTGAAGCACCACCTATTCCTGAAGTTCCTGATGGCCTTTCTTTTGAGAAGCCTCAGTATCATTTACAAATCAATAAAGAGAAAACCTTAATTCTGCGGTTAAAACCTACAGCTAAATTGGATAATCAAATCCAAGCAGAAATTATCTCTGATCATCCTGCTGAAATTGTAGTAAAAGGAGGAGGAAAATGTTTATTACGAGAAACCGATAACCCGATGGTACTGGCTGGAAATTGTAAAATCGTTGGGCGCCAGTTAAAAACAAAAGGGTCCATAACCGCTCGAGTCAAAGGATTTGAACCTGTGCATACTCGTGTCATAGTCGAGGAACGTGAACCTCGAAGTGGAATAGACTTTAAACGACCTAAACCAGTGGATGATTATTTTGGGGGGGTCAGATATAAATGGGACGATAAAGAACTATATCTATTGCTGATTGCCGCAAGACACCCTTCAATTAGCAGGTATTTGGGTGAGCCAATTGAACAAGTTCATCCAGGGATAAATTCTCCTCTCTATCATGCGGTTCTTGCTGAAGTGATTGCTGAAGCATTAACCTTTCGTATATTAGAAAAACAATTCATAAAAGAAGGACAAGAGGGAATGTTAGATTATACTTCTACTGACTCTTACTATCACAGACACTTCTCTGAATTTCTTACTATTACTCATAAGCATCTTGTAACAGTTTAGATATTTGATGATATATTGAGAAGAAACCAATGGTTGTTAATGTATTTGTAGTAAACGGGTAAAAACTTTTTTTACTGTAATACACAAGTAGATTTATGACCGAAGGCAATTAAAAATGGAGCTAATGGATACAAAAGAGAAGATAGACCTATTATTCAAGAAGATTTCACGTTATGATTTTTATATAAACTCGACCAATGGAAAAACTTCAATAATTATTGCATGGAATGGCATAATTATTGGTACTATACTACTAAAATACACTTCAATCATTGCCTTGTACCTTATGTCAGTATGGGCTTACTATGCTGCAAATGTTCTTTTAATTATTATGGCTGCTACGAGCATTGTTTCAATAGCTTTTGTATTTAAAGTAATTAATCCTTTTTTATCGTCAGGTTTCAAGGGTATTAGCTATAAATCTCTTATGTTCTTCGGGGATGTTGCGGAAATGTCTTTAAATGAATACACAAAGAAGGAATCCGATTTGTCCTATGAAGAAGCACTCTCAGATGCAATGGGGCAAGCTCATATCCTTGCAACTGGAGTGAATAATAAGATGAAGAATATGCAGCAAAGCATAAGGGCAATCAATTTAGGTTTGTTAGCATTGCTTATACTGGTACTACTAAAAGGAGTTATAGTTTATGTATCAAGACTCTAAAATATCGCCGAAGGATTGGTCTGGACTTTTACAACATTTATTTACTTCAAGTTCGAAGCCTCCTATCTTTCCATACTCTTTACAGCAACCAAGGCCGATTAAATCTCTCTTAAAAGACTTAAAATCTCCTCTAACAAAGAAATGGAATCCGTCATTTTATGGTTCAATTCGCAACAGACTGGCAAGACAAACTCGACAGAAAATACAACGCATAAGAAATATTACTAACGGGCTTACGATGCCAGAAATTACAGCCGTTCCCATTGGAAGTGCTAAAAAGATGGTTGCAGCAATTTTGTTTTTTGACTTAGAAGATTTTTCTGCAACAGCATCGAAGCTCAGCAATGAGGTTATTCTATATATGCTTAATACTATTATTCCTGAAATGATGTACATCGCAAGATACTGGAATGGAGAAATTGAGAAAAATACAGGAGACGGCATCATGGCAATTTTTGGGACAGAAACGAGAAATAACTTTCTTATTGTCAGAGATGTAATTGAATCGGCAATGGCAATGCGGTATATAATGTTGACCGATATCCATCCAAAATTTATCAATGAAGTGTTACCAATACTTAACTTTAGAATTGGTATTGATATGGAAGAGGTACTTGTTTCCAGAATAGGGATTAAAAATTCAAATTTTCTTACCGTAGTTGGTGGTGCAGCAAACCGCGCTTCAAAATTGCAGTCATTGTCAGATGCTAATGGAATCTGTATTGGCGAAAACATTTACAGAAACCTGAATCCACTATTGCATCAATATTGCAAAGAAGGAATACATGAAGATTGGAATTGGTCGTATACAAGAGCAAAAGCACCCTACAAGTTTTTCCATTATAATGCTAATTGGCCAGACCCAAAAAAATGGGTTAAAATGAAGTTATAAATAGTAAGCGGTGAGGGAGCTTAAATGAAAGAAACAGACCTTAAAGTTGTACAAAAATTTAAATCCCTTGTATCGCAAAAGGTAAGAGTACACGAAGTCCGGGTATTTGGTTCAAGGGCAAGAGGGGATGCTTCTTAAAGAGAGTATACCGAGGAATAGGTAACTGAGGATCATGCCTGAATTTTTTATTGATTCCAATAATAACATCTTATATTATTGAAATATAGAAAAAACAAAGCTCATTCTTCCATATTTGATTGTTTAATATAAGATTGAAGACTATCATGCCTACAATTTCAATGTTTTACGGTATAATTGTCCGTATGTACTTTGCTCCAGGCGAGCATAGTCCCCCTCATTTTCATGTTTACTACAATGAGTACAAGGCGACTGTGAATATTCTTACCTGCGAATTATTGACCGGTGATCTGCCGAAAAGACAGGCTAAATTGGCATTGGCGTGGGCTGAATTACATCAGGAAGAACTGCTGGCGAATTGGAAGCTTGTCATGAATGGGGAGGACCCCTTCAAAATTCAGCCGTTGCAATAGGAGGTTTTTATGTATCCATCTGTCAGTGAGGTAACGCCTAATAAGGATTTCTCGCTCAACATCGTTCTCAATACAGGAGAAAAGAGGCTTCTCGACATGAAGCCGTATTTGGATTTTGGGGTGTTCAAGAAACTCCGCGACTACGAAAAATTCAAGCGTGCAAGAGTGGCGTTTGACACAATCGAATGGGATGAAGGCGTGGATCTTGATCCCGAATTTGTCTACGAAAAGAGCGAGCCCGTTAAGGGCGCATAACACTTATAATGCTTCCCGCTGTCAAGAGAAAAAAAGATTGCAATCGGAAATAAGTAAGCTTCCCTTTTCTTAATTACCTTACATTAAGTAGGTTGATAAGAAATGAAATATCAAAAAACAAGACCTATCCCCCGTTGTACTGTGATTATCACTGCTTTAATAATAAGCTTACTTATCTTGTCTCTTTTCGCTCTCCCAACAAATGCCTTTGCTGCTAAGCCATATCAGATTACCATTGTTTATACCAATGATGTCCGAGGTGAAACCGATCCCTGTGGGTGAGGGAATAACAGACATGGCGGTCTTGCCAGGAAGGCAACCTATATTAAGAAACTGAAACAGGAAAGAGAGAACCTCCTCATTCTGGATTCCGGTAATCTTCTCTTCAAGGACTACTACCTGGATGAATCCCTGAAAAAACAGCTTAAATTAAAGGCAGACCTGATTATCGAATCCTTCAACAGAATTGGATGTAGTGCCTTCAATGTCGGGGATTATGATTTAGCCCTTGGGGCAAAATACTTGATGAAGAAGGCGGAGTTGGCTAAATTTCCATTCCTTTCAGCCAATTTGATAGATAAGAATACTAAGAAGCCCATGTTTCAATCTTATATTATCAAAGATATTAACGGGTTAAAGGTTGGTATATTTGGTTTAATTACCCCGGATATCCAGAATAGATTTAGTAAAGATACATCAAGTAACTTAACCGTTAAAAATCCTTTTGAAACCGCAAAAATACTAGTCTCCGAGTTAAAGGGTAAAACCCATTTAATCATAGCTCTGACTAATCTTGGCCTTTTTGATGATAAGGAATTGGCGAAAAGAATCCCGGGGATAGATATAATTATCGGCGGGCATGACAAAATGAAACTCGATCCCCCCATTATAATTAATAACACCCTTATTTTACAGGCATACAAAGAGGGACAGTATCTTGGGATATTAGATTTGACCCTTCACAATAATGTAAAGGCAGAAGATTTTATTAAAAAGGCTACATATAAAAATGTGATTTATCCCTTAGGGGATAGTATAAAAGAGGATGAAGAGATTAATGATTTAATCAAGAACTATAAAAAAGGCATCTCCCAAATAGCCACAGAGAACAACTTTTACAGAAAGAAACTTCAAGCCTACAGCCCAGAAAAGGGAAAGGTGGCGATAACCAATATTTTTATAGGGGATACGGTTTGTCGAACATGCCATCTAAAAGAATATAAACTCTGGAAAGAGACCAAACATGCCAGGGCATACCAAAGTTTGGTCAATAAAAACCAGCAGTTCGATTTGGAGTGTATAGGATGCCATACTACTGGATATGGTAGGAAAGGTGGTTTTTCAAGCCCGGGCAGTTTAGGAAAATTCAAGGATGTACAATGTGAGGAGTGTCATGGGCCAGGAGATAAACACCAAAGAGGGGAAGATATAGTCAAAAGTGTAAGTGAAGATGTCTGTCTTAGGTGCCATACAAGGGAACGCAGCCCTGGTTTTAATTATACAAAATATTTGGAGGCTGTTCAAAAAAACCTGCTTCGGAAGTAGAGCCACCACATTAACCATTTTTTATGGGTATTATCTGAGCTTACACTGCTAAAACCTATTGTAATAAATTGTTGTTTATGATATATATCCAATTCAGGTTTCTAATGTAATATAAAAAAGGAGTGTTAAAATGGGTTTTTTTGATCTTTTAGGAAAAAAGAAGGTGTTATCCTATGATGAGGTTAGAGAACTAATTTTAAATAAGGATTTACAAAAGCTAAAAAAGATTTCAATTCAGTCTTTTTCCACACGTCACAGGTCCGGAGACACACCTGCTTATTTTGCTACAGAAAAGGGCTACAAGGAATGTCTACAGATTATTGCCGAGAGGGCACCTGAGAGTCTTAGTACCAAGAATAGGGATGGGGCAACCCCTGCTTTTATAGCTGCTGAAAAGGGCTTCAAGGATTTTCTTGAGATTATTGCTGAAAACGCTCCTGATACGCTGAAAACTCAAACTGAAAGGGGTGTAACACCAGGAGCAACCCCTGCATATGTAGCTGCTGAGAAGGGACAAAGGGAATGCCTCGAATTCATATTTGAAAAGGTACCCGAAACCCTTAAAACCCCGGATAACGACGGGAAAACCCCTGCATATGTAGCTGCTGAGAAGGGACAAAGGGAATGCCTCGAATTCATATTTGAAAAGGTACCCGAAACCCTTAAAACCCCGGATAACAACGGGGAAATCCCTGCCTTTGTAGCTGCTGAGAAGGGACAAAGGGAATGCCTCGAATTTATATTCGAAAAGGTGCCTGAAACCCTTAAAACCCCGGATAACAACGGGAAAACCCCTGCATATGTAGCTGCTGAAAAGGGACAAAAGGAGTGTCTGGAGTTTATTTTTGAAAAAGAGCCTGATACCATCAGGTCTCAGGACAGCAGTAGAGCAACCCCTGCTTTTATAGCTGCTGAGAAAGGCAGAAAGGAGTGTCTGGAGTTTATTATTGAAAAGGCACCTGATACATTAATGACCCCGAACAATGATGGAAAAACCCCTGCTTTTATAGCTGCTGAAAAGGGACAAAAGGAGTGTCTGGAGTTTATTTTTGAAAAAGGGCATGATACAATCAGGTCTCAGGATAACACCGGGGCAACCCCTGCTTTTATAGCTGCTGAGAAAGGTAGAACAGAATGCCTGGAGTTTATTCTCGAAAAGGCACCTGATACCCTTAAAGTTGAGAATAAAAGGGGTGCAACACCATTATCGATTGCTACCCTGGAAAATAATAAAGAGTGTATAGATGTGATTGAAAGATACTTAGTATGATGGGGTCAGTGGGGACAGGCATTAATCAGAATTTCTTGGTGTATCGGATTATAAACCTATCGTTCTTATCCCATCGGCCGAAATGCGTCTTCTCTTCACCATTAAACCATTCAAATGCCGCCTCTATGAAATTGCTTCCCTTGAATTTATGTTCATAACTTAAGCGGTGCGTATTGTCTTTCTTGGAAATGTTATAAATGCAGTAATAAGAAACCTTATTTTTGTCATCAATATCAACTTTTTGCAATAGGTATATTGCGTTGCGGCCGAAACGTGCAGACCGGTTATTTACAGGATATTCAGGATGGTTCTGATCTTCAATAACCAATTCGTTTGAATATTCAAAAGTAAGCTTTGCAGAGTCTATTGCATCAATCTTCAGGAATGTATTAAGGTCATATTCTGTCCCGAATACGTAGTTGAGATATGTATCTTCTTTATGGCTTTCGGGAATCTGACAGACGCCTTCTCCATGCCATTCCCACTTGCCGTATGTCGTTGAAAACCCTCCTGCGATGATACCACCCTTTATATAAACTTTTTCATATTCGTTTTCTCTGAGGCGTCTCAGCGCCGGCGCAGGCAGATATCCTGTATATGCGCTTACAAAAAAATCAATGCTTTCAACAGTCATCTTCTGCTTAATCATAAAGCCCGAGTCTGTTAAGCTATGACGTATTTTCCCCTCTGTAATCTGGTAATCCTCACCAGCCTTTCCGGGCAGATCTGTATCAACCAGATCATAATCACCTTTACCTGCCATCCAGCGGGACGGTTCAGGAGGGTATCTCGACTTTTCAAAATAAGGAAGTATTCTTACTTCAGTGCTGTTGTTGCCTGTATAGTAATATGTCCATGACAACTGCCAGACACCCAGCTTGTCAGGATCAGTGGGATGGTCAATATCATACTTTGCAATCCGCTTTGCAGGCGAATAAAGTGTGCTGATCCCGTCCTCTATATATTTATAGCCTGCAATAAAGTCTGATTTATCAATTTTTTTCTTCACGTATAACTGTGAAAAATATGCAACGCGATTGGAAGTGTATTGATCTTTCTCGGAGCCATACTGAAAAAGCAGGTCAATCTTGGTTTCATATCCTGCCAATTCTAACCATGTATCCATTGACAACTGGGTGTAAGATTGCCATAACTTTGTGTCGTCTCCTTTGCTTTCATCCTGATGTTCGTTGTTCTGGGTAAAGTTATATCCTGTCACACTCCACGTCCATTTTGCCTGTTTAAAAGCACGAGAAAAAGGATTTTTGTCTTCCTGTTTTGGAGGTTTTTCTGAAGAGAGCAGGGCATCAAGGTCATCAATCTTCTTCGGACCTTTATCCTGAGCAAAAAGACTCGGCGGAAACATAACGCATATAATAATTGCAAGGCAGAAAGCTATAAACGGCATACCATTTTCTCCGTAGTTTCTGTAAGACGGGCCCCTAAAATCTTTGAGAGGTTCAAGAAAAGTCTTGAGGTAACGAACGGACTCAGGTGGCGCAGCCTCTCAAGCGTTTTCCAGTCTAACGACAAGAGTTTTGCATTAGTTACAGCAAAGACATCCGCTGTCCTTGGCTGACTGCTCACCAGTGCAATCTCGCCAAACGCATCTCCCGGTTCTAAGCTGGCAATAAATGTCCGATGTCCCTTGACCTGTCTTGATACAGACATTTCGCCGTCTACAACAAGATACATCTTATCGCCGGTATCGCCTTCGCGAATTATATGTTCTCCTGCCTTAGCTTCTATTATATGCGACATTAGGATAAGCCTTCTGATCTGAAACTTGCTGAATCCCTCTAAGAGCACTGATTTTTCAATAAGACGATCTCTAAGTTCAAGCCCTATAGCATCCCATAATGTGATAAGACGGACAGACGAGAGTGTAAGCGGGGTTATAAAAAGTTCTGTAACAAATGCGATAATCATAACAAATGCACTCAATGCCCCAAACTGGGCTATCGGAACAAATTTTGAGAAAATTAATGTGCCGAACCCTGCAGCTAGTGAAACGCTTGAAATGAATATAGGCTTAATCTCAGATACAAGTGTATCCTCAAGTGCCCGTTTTTCATCGCCATACTTTTTAAGATTCTGATTGTAGAGGACCATAAATACAGTTGTGTCATCAACAGCAATTCCTATCGTAACTGCAGCTACCATAACAGTTCCGGCGTTTAGGGGAATGCCTAATAAACCCATCAGACCGAATAATATAAAGACCGGCAGAAGGTTCGGAATCAGAACTATCAGCCCAGCTTTCACGGATAGGAAGAGAAATCCCATTATCGCCGTTATAATTAATGCTGTTGAAAGAAGAGAAGACACCTGTCCTGATATAAAGCTTTCAGCAGCTTCTGCAATTAAAATCCCTTCGCCTGTGACCAATACCTTATTGAAATTGCCGAAGCGCCCGCTGTTCAGGTCTTTTCTTATTTTATCCACAAGTACATTAAGCTGTGTGGAAGAGTTTATATTGTGACGAACCATGATATTTATCTTTGAGTAATCGCCTGAGACAAACCGTTCTATATCACTGCGCTGGAAAAACAAAAGATACTGGGCTACGAGGCTGTCAGAATCAGGGACTTTATGAAAAGCCGGATCTCCGTTCTGCATCCCCTTGTTGACAAGAGCTATATAGTCCGGAAGACTCAGGACAGAATCAAATACGTTGAACTTTCTTAAATAGGATTTGATATCCTCTATCTTTTTCAGATTATCTGCCTTTTTGAAATCCCCCGTATCCTTATCAATAGTGATATAGAACAGATTTTGACCTGACAAGTTATCATGCATTTTCTGGGCAGCGTGGACAATCGGCGAACTTGCTCTGAAATACGAAATAACATCGTTATTCACGTATATAAAAAATGTAAAGATTATTGATAGAATAAGCAGTAAAGAACTGATGACTATTATCCTTTTTCTATACTGAGTGCCCCAATAAGTCACTGTCCTCACGATTCTCTCAAGGATTTTGGTGTCTTTTGATTCCCCATGGAAACCCTTTGCCATTACCTGCTTTCCAAAAAACCTCAGATATACAGGCGTCATGGTTATTGTCACAAAGAAATTCAAGAAGAAACCCAAGCCGGATGCAATTCCAAAATCTTGAAGAATGATCACATCATTAAAGGCAATAGAGCCGAATCCGATAACTGTGGTAAACGCAGTTAAGAAGAACGCTGTGCTGAGCTTTTTTCCTATGCCGACGAGAACTGCCTCTCTCGGAGATTCACCCTTTTTTGTGGCTTCCAAAAACTCGGCAATCATGTGGGTGTCTTCTGTTGCCCCTATGACAATCATAATGGCAGGCACAATTGCAGTTAAGGGGTTTATCGGTACACCGAACAATCTCATAAAGCCGAATGTCCAGATAATGCTTATGCCAGCGTTGACTATAGGGACTATTGCCCCGTGTATATTACCCAGGGTCAACAGGATAACAAAAAGCAAAGCGAACACAGCGATCGGCACCAATACGAGCTGGTCGTCAACGATATACTCTGACATAGAGGTATTTACGTAGGGCGCGCCTGTCTGGAAAATCTCCTGAAACTCGCCTTTATATGTAGCAGTAACCTTTTCTATAGCCGTCTTTATTCTTCTGTCGAACTTATAGTCTTTTTTATCCCTGTTGAGGTAAAGCGATATAACCGTAGATTTGCCATCAAGAGAAATAAAACTCTTCCTGATGATCGGATTGTCAATAGCGTCTTTCTGCTTTTTCTGAAGTTCATTGGGATCAGCAGGTATAATATCAAGGAGAGGTGCTGTATCAATAACCCCCTGCTCGCCTTTAATATTATTGATTGTGAACAGGCTTTCCGCCTTCTCAACACCTTTAATATTGGCAAGCTGGTTAAACATGGCTCTAAGACGGGTTAGTTTATTTTCAGTAAATAACTCTGGATCCCTGATATAAACAAAAGAGAGGATGTCGGAACCAAAAACCTTTTTTGTATCCTCATACTTGGTCTTTTCAGGAGTGCCTTTTGCCATAAATCTGTCGCTTGAAACATCTATGTGGAGACTAAGCGCAGGAATAGCAAGCACAGCAGTTAGGATGGCAGTTATAATAACTACAATCCAGGGCCTGTCATATGACAGCCTTACTATTTTTTCCATGTTCATGACTATAGCCCTTTCTCCCTAATAAAGGACCGCAAATAGCTATTATTTTCTCCTGTAATTCCCGTGAATGACTTCAAAAACTCTCCCCTCTTAAGTTAAGAATATTTTCATTCTCTTCTTTACCGGCTCCTCGACATGAATGCTCTATTTAAAACTTACAACCGCCCGTTCCGTGAATATAGAATCATCTATGTTCTCGTCTAGTTTCCGCTCTAACAGTCCCATTAAGGTACGATGATTGTTCTGGTGATGTGTCATCAATATTTTATTTGCACGCATCATCTTTCCCTTTATAGGCTTTATATCATATGCAGTCTGAGTTTTCAGCAGTTTCATGCTGTGGTCATAGAAATCCACCTTTAATGTAACAAGGGTATCAACTGTAACCCAGAGGGTTCGTTTTGAATAACCGCTAGTCTTTTTCTCCTCGTCTGTTGTGGGTAATGCTTCAATAACAGAGCAGTCTTGATTTTCAAATTTCTCTTTTTTTATAACAGTATATGTATGGTCTTCGAGTTTCTCAGGACGAAGGTCTTCATAGGCAAAGTCAGTTCCCATAAAGTAGCCTTTTTTATTTCCGCCTGCAATCCTTTTGAGTTTCTGTCCGTATGCCGGAAGATAAAGCCACTGGTCATCTTCCCTGCCTTTTTGCTCCCATGTCAATAATGCTGTTCCTCTTATGTCTGCAGGACCGTCAAAACGCGCAAGATATTTAAAAAGCCCCGCTTTGTCTTTTTTGGCATACCGCTTCAAATCACGAGCCTCCTTGTTCTTAGAGCTGTCAATCAATACCATTTTTATACTCTCATACTCCTGAGTTGCTTCGTGTCTTTTTTTTTGTTCTTTCATAATGTCCATCCCTGAAGGCTCCTGAGCAAAAACAGGCACAGCGAAATATGCAATACATGAGATTAAAACCATTAAAAATTTCATATTACCCCTCCTCTTCGTAACTAAAATTTTGATACTAACGAAAATGATGACCGGCTTTGCAAACTCTTTTTTTCTCTTGACAACGGGAGAACTTATAGGTGTTAGGCAGAAAGGGGCATTCACAATTCAAGACCTGCCCCCCTCTATTTATCCCCAGATATGACTTACTTGCTTCTCAGTCAAAAGAGAGGCTTCGAAGAGTTTGAAATGAGTTTGATTGGTCGGGACGACTGGATTTGAACCAGCGACCCCCTGAACCCCATTCAGGTGCGCTACCAGGCTGCGCCACGTCCCGCAAAATCATTCAGATTTACTCAAGAATATCCTTAATTATATTTAATTCCTTTTTAACATCCTTCAAAAGGTTTTTGTATTCTCCATTTGAAGGTTCCATCTGACAACCTTTATCCTCATGCAATTTGGATTCTTTGAGTTTTTTCTTGGCTCCTGCAATGGTAAATTGCTCTTCATAAAGGAGTTTTTTTATTTCTAAGATTAATTCCAGGTCTTTTCTTCTATATAATCTCTGTTTGGATTTGGTGCGGGAGGGCTTAATTATATTAAACTCGGACTCCCAATATCTCAATATATATGGCTCTACCCCTGTAACTTCACTTACTTCCTTGATTTTAAAGTATAATTTTTCAGGTATAGGATTGTCTATTCGATTTGCCCCACGCCCTTCGTTTTTCATTGTATTTCTCAAAACTGAAAAGTTCAATGACAATAGAGCAATGGATATTGAAATGTCTAGTATAACGGACAACGCAAAGGATAGGGAAATATTGCTCTAACTATTTAAGAATTTAAGACCTTCTTTAATACCTGACTGGGTTTAAAAGTAAGGACTTTTCTGGCTGTGATTTCGATTTCACCACCAGTTTGTGGATTTCTACCCCTTCTGGGTCTTTTTTTCCTGACAGAAAAGTTCCCAAAACCGGAGATCTTTACCTTTTCACCGTTCTTCAAATTCTCTTTGATGATATCGAGAACCGTCTCTACAATCTCTGCCGACTCCTTTTTAGAGGTTCCAACCTTCTCATAGACCCTTTCAACGATATCTGCTTTTGTCATTTTTTCTTCCTCCCCCAATTATTATTCCCTTATCCTGGCCCCTGTTTTCTCTACTAGGTTAGATACCAGCTTTTCATGGATACTATTAACCTCTTTGTCCGTTAGTGTTCGTTCGTATGACTGATATTTAATTCGATAAGCCAAGCTCTTTTTTCCGTGGGGTATAGACTTTCCTCTATATACATCAAAAACCCGTATACTATCAACTAGTTTATTGCTAAGCTTACCGATAGCATTATAGATATCCTTGGATTGAACACTCTCGTCTACTATTAATGCAATATCCCTGTAAATTGGTGGATATTTTGATAATGGTTTAATCTTTTTATCACCAAAGGTGTGTCTGATCATTAGATCAAAATCGAGTTCAAATATATAGACAGCATTGGAGAGTTCGTAACCTTCCAGAACTGCAGAATGAACCTCGCCCACGGTACCGATTTCATTATTGTCAACCATGATTACGGAAGACTTTCCAGGGTGTAAGTACGGTATGTCTGGAGTGGATAAAAAATTGAAGTTCATGATATTTAACCCTTCAAAAAGGTTTTCCAGGCTACCTTTAATATCATAGAAATCAACCCCTTCTACTGGAAAACTCCAGGATTCGCCATATCTTAGCCCAGTTGCGAGGGCAGACAGCATCTTTTTTTCTCTGGGAAGTTCCTCTCCTTTGACGGAATAAAACACCGCCCCCAATTCGAATAACTTTAAGTTTAAATTCTTGTTGTAAACATTTGTCTTCATAGTGCTGAGAAGTCCTGGAATCAAAGTAGTTCTCATAACTGACTGATCTTCCCTAAGGGGATTCTTTATGCTGATGAATTTCTTATAGGGATGTTCAGCATCTAGATTTAACAGGGCTGCTGAAACGGGAGAGATAAAGCTGTAATTTACAACCTCGTAGTATCCCATTGAGGCAAGAATGTCCTTAACCCTGTCCTGTAACACCTGGAGTGGATTTTTACTGGCAGCGTTAACCTTTACCACAGGTGTAGTGGTAGGAATATTATCATAACCGTCTAATCTTGCCACCTCTTCAATCAAATCAATCTCTCGATGCAAATCCATCCTGAAAGATGGGATTTTAACAATCACTTTATCCTTGTCCAAATCTTTGACATCAAGTTCAATACTTTTAAGGTATCTATTTACTTTCCCTTTTTTCAGAGATGTCCCCAGTATCTTATTGGCTTTATCTATACTCAAGGGAATCTCTTTAGGAAAAATAGGGGATGGATATTGGTCTACTACCCCCTTTGCAGCCTTTCCACCACAGAATTCCAAAGCCAATTGGGTAGCTCTATTCAAGGCTTTAACTACCCCCCCATAATCTACTCCCCTTTCAAATCTATAGGAAGCCTCTGTCTGTAAACCTAGCTTTTTAGAGGTTTTTCTAATATTAGTCGGATTAAAATATGCACTTTCAATGAGGACATTAGAGGTACCTTCCGAAACCTCCGAGTTCAAACCACCCATTATGCCACCGATAGCCACCGGCTTTTCTCCGTCACAAATCATCAGTGTATCACTAGACAGGTGCCTTTCCATGCCATCCAGTGAAGTGAAAATATCACCATCATTTGCCCGTCTAACCACTATTCTTTTTCCGCTTAAGAGATCGAAATCGAAGGCATGAAGGGGTTGACCAAATTCCATAAGAACATAGTTGGTAACATCTACCACGTTACTGATAGGACGTATTCCAGCGGATTCTAACCTTCTTCTCATCCAAAAAGGGGATAAACCAATAGTAACATCAGTAATCAAACTGGCAGAATACCTGGGGCATAATTCAGGGGCATGGATCTCCACTGATGTCATTTTATCAATCTTTCTGTTCCCCTCTTTAAACTCTATTTTTGGCATTTTTAAAATTTTACCTGTAATTGCGGCTATCTCTCTGGCTATACCTATTATACTCAGGCAATCTGGGCGGTTTGGAGTAATATTGATTTCAAAGATATAGTCATCCAAGTTAAGAGCAGAAGTAATATCCTTTCCCAATTCAAGGTTATTCCTTAATATCATTATACCGCTGGAGTCTCTCCCAATTTTTAACTCTTCTTCAGAACACATCATTCCATGGGATAGCTCTCCCCTGATCTTGGTATTTTTAATCTTCATCCCATTGGGCAGCAGAGCTCCCTCCAAAGCCAAAGCAACATAATCTCCAGAGATCATATTTACAGCACCGCATACAACATTATATATATTTACACCAGTGCTCACCTGGCACAAAGAGAGTTTATCGGCATTTGGATGGGGTTTTAAAGAGACTATCTTGCCTACAACTACATTGTTTAAATTGGCATCTACCTTTGATATGTTCTCCACTTCGAAACCAGCCATAGTAAGGTCTTCCCCTAACTCGTCAGGAGCAAGATCAATATCGACATATTCTCTTAGCCAATTCAAGCTTGCTTTCATTCAATACCCCAACTGTACAGAGAGTGATCTAAAATTGCCCTAAAAATCTCATATCATTTTCAAAAAACATTCTGATATCATTGATCCCATACTTTAACATGGCAATCCTCTCTATACCCAAACCGAAGGCAAACCCTGTTATTTCGTTCGGGTTATAACCTACAATTTTAAAAACCTCTGGGTCAACCATGCCAGACCCTAGAATCTCCAGCCATCCAGAAAAGGAACAGACTCTGCATCCTTTTCCCCGGCATATAACACACTGTATATCCACTTCCGCGCTGGGTTCGGTAAAAGGGAAAAAACTCGGTCGAAACCTCAACCTGGTTTTATCACCAAACATCTGATGAACAAAGATGGTTAAAATACCCTTCAAGTCACCGAATGTAATATCGTTTCCTACCATTAACCCTTCAACCTGATGGAACATCGGGGTATGAGAGACATCAGAATCACATCTAAATGCCTTTCCTGGTGCAATAATCTGAATAGGTGGACTCTGTTTTTCCATCACCCGAATCTGGACAGGCGACGTATGGGTTCTGAGAAGCACCTCATCAGATATATAGAATGTGTCATGCATATCCCTTGCAGGATGATCTTTCGGTATATTCAGTGCCTCGAAATTATAATAGTCTAACTCAACTTCAGGACCTTCAGAGATTTGAAAACCCAAACCCAAAAAGATACCCACAATTTCATTGCAGACCTCAGTAATAGGATGCTTTCTACCTATGGGTACCCTTCTGCCCGGTAGGGTTATATCCAACCTTTCATGGAGCAGATTTTCCTTCCTTTTCCTTTCTCGAATGACCGCTAAAGACTCTTTTATCTTTTCTTCCAGAGAAATCTTTATCTCATTGGCAAGACGTCCTATAACGGGTCTTTGTTCTTGCGATATATTAACCAATCCTCTCAAGAAGGCTGTAATTTTGCCTTTTTTCCCTAAAAACTCTGTCTTTATTTCGGTTACTTGTATTTCTCTTATTGCACCCTTCAGTTTTTCTAACGCATCGGCAAATAGTCTTTCTAAATCTTCTTTCATACAAAACCTTCGAAAGTGCCCTTAACTCTGATCACAAAACAAAGCCGGGCTAAAAATCATAACACAACCCCCTTTGTTATTTCAGAATTCCTAAAAGCTTCAAGGGGGTTTCAAATGTGTATACGGACACCTTTTAAATGATGGAAATCTTAAAGGCCGGCTTTAGGGGTTCCCTTTGGTAAGGTGGACGATTTTTGAAAACCCTATTGGATCAGATACAGCTAATTCGGCAAGGATTTTCCTATCGATACTGACCTTCGCATTTTTTAACCCTTGAATTAGTCTACTATATGTAGTCCCATTTAGTCTTGCAGCAGCATTAATCCTGGTAACCCACAGCCCTCTGAATTCTCTCTTTCTGGCTCGTCTGTCTCTATAGGCATAATTCAGAGCCCTATCAACGGCTTCAGATGCAGTTCTAAACAGTTTACTCCTCGCGCCACGATATCCTTTCGCCAGTTTTAATATCTTCTTTCTCCTATTTTTTCTTTTATTTCCTCTTTTTACCCTTGGCATTTTAATCCTCTTTTTTTCCAGCAATTAGCCTATGCATATGGTATAAGCTTTTTAACAACCTTTATGTCAACCTTATCCAAATATCCTGCTTGCCGCAGCCCCCTTTTACGTTTAGTAGATTTTTTCGTTAATATGTGGTTCCCAAAGGCCTTGGCTCTCTTTATTTTACCATTTTTTGTTAACTTGAACCTTTTTGCGGCCCCTCTATTGGTTTTTAATTTAGGCATAACTCAACTCCCTCAAGAACTCTTTCAATCTCTACTGTTTTGGGGCAATAACTATAGCCATATTTCTACCCTCAAGTTTTGGCTGTTGCTCAACTACCCCCATATCTTTAACCTCTTCTGCAATTTTATTAAGAATATTTACACCCATTTCTCTGTATGCAATTTCTCTGCCCTTAAAGACTATATATACTTTAGCCTTATTGCCACTTCCCAAAAATCTTTTTATATGACCTACTTTATATTCGATATCGTGATCTTCTGTGTTCGGTCTTATCTTTACTTCCTTTACTTGAAAAGTAGTTTGACTTTTCTTAGCCTCATGTATCTTCTTACTCTGTTTATATTTAAACTTTCCATAATCCATTACCCTGCAAACAGGTGGATTTGAATTCGGAGCTACTTCAACCAGGTCCAGGCCGTCTTCCATGGCAACGCTTAAAGCCTCCTTCAAAGGCATTATGCCTAGCTGTTTCCCTTCTGAACTTATAACCCTGACTTCAGGTGCCTTAATCTTTTCATTAACTAATACTTTTTTAATCTCGTTATTCACCCCCTGTTCTGACATTCCTCCTGTACCAATGAGATAAATTCATTTATTTTCATAGACTTTAGTTTTTCACCGCTACGCACTCGAGCAGAAACAACCCCTTCGTTTACTTCCTTGTCACCAATGATTAACATATAAGGTATTTTTTGCAACTGGGCCTCACGTATTTTAAGCCCCAGTTTTTCGTTTCGAAAGTCTTTCTCAATCCTAAGCAGGCTGGAAGTCAACTGATTATAAACTTCGTCGGCAAAGCTCATAGTTCTATCGGTGACCGTTAATACAATCGCCTGTACCGGGGCCAACCAGGTTGGAAATGCTCCTCCATAATGTTCAATCAATACCCCTATGAACCTTTCCATAGCACCTAAAATAACACGGTGCAGCATAACAGGTCTTTCCTTAGTACCATTACTATTGATAAAAGTCAAATCAAACCTTTCCGGTAAGACAAAATCACATTGAATAGTAGCACATTGCCATTTCCTGTCAAGGGCATCTTTTAATTTAACATCAATCTTTGGACCATAAAAAGCCCCCTCACCTTCCTTTATACTATAAGGTATCCTGTTTTTATCCATGACCTGCATCAGGATCAATGTTGCTTTTTCCCAGTCCAAATCGTTGCCAATTGATTTCTCAGGACGGGTACTGAGTTCCATCTCATATTCAAATTTGAATATTTTCATTACATCTTCCACAAAATCAATAACGCCTTTTATCTCTTGTTCCAGTTGGTCAGGTGTGCATAATATGTGGGCATCATCCTGGGTAAATTCTCTAACCCTGAGGAGGCCATGGAGAACACCTGATTTTTCATGGCGATGCACGGTACCTAATTCGAAATATCTTTGAGGTAATTCCCTGTAACTTCTGATTTTAGATTTGTAGATAAGCATGTGAGCCAGACAGTTCATAGGTTTTATACCATACTTTTGCCCTTCTATTTCTGTAAAGTACATATTTTCGCGATAGTTTTCAAAATGTCCGGATTTTTCCCATAGGTCTAATTTCAATAGATGAGGGCCTCTCACTAACTGGTAACCCCGTTTAAGATGTTCCTTCTTTTCAAAATCTTCAAGGATTGATCTGAGCATCGCCCCTTTAGGGTGATAGATAATAAGTCCAGCCCCGGCATCTTCATTTATGCTGAAGAGGTCCAGGCTTTTACCTAACTTCCTATGGTCTCTTCTCTTTGCATCCTCCAATCTTTGTAGGTAATCTTCCAGTGCTTCGGCGTCTGAAAAGGCTGTCCCGTAAATACGCTGTAACATTTTATTCTTTTCGTCTCCACGCCAATATGCTCCAGCAAGGTTAGTCAACTTAAATGCCTTTATCTTACTAGTGGAAGGCAGATGGGGTCCCCTGCATAAATCTATAAAGTCATCCTGAATATAAACAGAAACAAACTCATCTGAGATTTCCTCAAGGAGTTCCACCTTATAGATCTCTCCTTGGTTCTTAAACACTTCTATAGCTTCCTCTCTGGGGATTTCCCTCCTTATGATAGGTAAATCCTGGTGTATAATCTCCTGCATTTTAGACTCAATCCTGGCAAGGTCATTGGGGGAAAAGTTCTCTCCATAGTCAAAGTCATAATAAAATCCATTGTCAATGGTAGGACCAATGGTAATCTTTACCCCTTTGTAAAGTTTTTTAACTGCCTGAGCCATTACATGGGATGCACTATGCCTTATGATATCCAGTCCCATCTCAGAATCAGGGGTTATAAACTCCAGATTTGCATCTTCGAGTAAAGGGAAACTCATGTCAACAAGCTTGTCGTTAACCTTCCCGGCTATATAGCTTTTTCCAGAACCGTTATCGATACTCTTTGCTATTTGAAGAAGGGTACTTCTTTTAGGAAAGTCACCTGAAGATCCATCAGGAAATTTAACTGTTATTTTTTCCATATCAGCCATTCTATTTTCCAATACGTTGATCCAGCCAAAAGAAAGGGCATCACAAACAAGACCCTATTATGATGCCCTTTTAATGACCATTATGAGAATAGGGATACTTACTCAACCTCACATAAAATGGTAGGCACGGGCGGTTTCGAACCGCCGACTTCTACCGCGTCAAGGTAGCGCTCTCCCCCTGAGCTACGTGCCTAATTTATCGGTGTATTTTCTATCAACAATCTATTTTTGTCAAGGGAAATTATTTAGTTACTTTGGACTGATAAGCAACATGGTATCTGCTATACTTCTCAATGTACTACCTTGGTTTATATGAACAAAATATCTTTCGATAAAGTAGAAAGGAGACGCGGATACTATAAATCCTACAGAAATAAGGAAGTAATCAACTTTTCTTATGTTGTCAACAAATAGAATTGTCCGCTTTTGTAACAAATGAATTGTCCACTTTTCTGTCCTCGGAGAAATGGTAAATTTGGAGTCGGAATATCTCCCCTGGGATAGAAGACGAGCGGCGGACCTA
>JBFLWQ010000031.1 GCA_040757775.1 Thermodesulfobacteriota bacterium | reverse complement strand
GGTAGTGCCTCACTTTGAAAAAAAATGAAAAATAACTCTATTAATTATTCTTGTATTTGGGAAGAAAATGGGTTAAGGTTCACAGAAATTATTCGGCAAGAATACAGTGGGAATAATTGTATTATTAGCGGTGGTTTTGTCAAAGGAAAAGATAAACCCCCAGTAGATAATATATATCTTAAACTAGAAAAAGATGGTGTTGAACCAACAATTTTATTGTTAAGACCGGACGAAATGCAAATTATTGCTTGGGTAGCTTCTGGTACAATTTGGTCATATCTTATGGATATAAAAGAGCCGGACTAAAAAATAGTCCGGCTCAGCTTGCGGGTTTAGTTGTGGGGATTAGTATCTACAACTTGAACCCATGTTTCGCCCTTTTTGGGAGTAGGCGGCGCTGGTTCTCCTTTAACTAGCGTCGCCTTTGTTTTTGACTTGGTACTCTTATAAATACCAGAATCAAAAACAGTTCCTCCTGGTTTTACAGAGGGCTTGCTTTGTCTAGGCATATCTTATCACCTCCTTTCTTTTAGATTTTGTAGAACTATTTAATAAGTTCTACAATTTCATCTATTCTCCAAAGATGATCTGTAACCTTTGCCTCCATTGCCGGTGTTACCCGTAACGTCTTATGAATCCTACAAAAATTATAATACATAAAGTGTAAAGCTACAGCACAAAATAGATTTTCAATCTTCTTGCTAAATCCATTTGTAAGCCTCGTAAACCGGCGCATAGACATACGCATGGTTAGGTTTTGCCGTTCAACGAAACTGGTTGAAACATGCTCCTTGATGGGATTGCCGGAAATGCGTTTAATCTCTGCTCCTGTACATTCAACGGCGCTATATTTGCGTTGATCTTCTGTCGGCTTTGATTCATATATCTTTACAAGCATTGCGTAGTCAATATCGCTACCAAAGGCGTCCTCAATAGCATCGAGATAAACTTTGTGTCCATCTGTTGTAAGCTGAGCACGGGTTTTAAGACGGCTTGCTAAATCTTTCATGAAGACCTTGGCATGTTCTGAATCCCTCCTTCCCACAAGGAAAGACGGTACTAATTTCGTATCAGCGCACATTGCCGTCCAAGTGTAAACATCGCCATATCCAAATTCTCCCTTGTGTTTTTCAGGAACATTTTTTTCTTTCGCATAACAAAAGCTCCATATCTCATCACATTGAATACGCTTACAGGTAAGGTTGCGCAATGTCTTGTCTTGGTATTCAGCACATGCTTTACCAACATCAACAAGTAATTTTGTAACTGTGTTAATAGAACATCCAGTCATGCGAGAAGTTGAACGTAGGCTATTACCTTCTACAAGGCAATTTATGATTTGTGTTCTTTTTACAATATCCAATTTATTCATAATCTCCCCCTCAAGCGTATTTTCATAATGAACATTATACTTGAGCGGTAATGCATTGTCAAGAAAAATATCGTGATCTTTTAATTATTTTCCTCAGGAATAATAACCTTTTAATATTAATACATTGCATCTATTTCCTCGCCCTTGAGGTTGTTTTTCCCTCAGGGGTTTTATAATTTCTTTCGGCAGCTACAGGGAGGAATAATGATAATTGTACTTTATGGCGCCCATATTGGATTGCCATTCTTTCACGAAGCTCTTCTATTGTATGACATGCTCTTGCCATCCCAATCGTAATCCAAATATGTTCAATTAGTTTTTTCAAACCAAATTGACTTGATAGCCATTGATGATAATTCTGACCATATTTAGGCTTGGGAACATTTACCTTAAGCCAATTAAAAACATCTTCATCGAGATACCCATAAATTAATTCATTAACAAGCTTACCCCACCATTTTGGGCGTAAATGCAATGGGCCAGTCCAATTCGTTAACCGCTGAAATTCAATCCACAATTCATCTGGAAAAGTAGCTTCCCAAGGTCGCATTTCTTCTTCGAGGAAAAGTTTTAATTTTAACTGTAGAGCATCTTGTATTCTTTCATACTGATAACCCGTTACCTCATCCACTAATGCAATAATCCCGACTTTTGCGGTTGCCCGAAGAAAACGTGCCGCATTTATGGCGATCTTTTGTTGTTTTTCGGTCAGTTGTTCTTTTTCTGCAGCTGTAGAATATGCAACACACAAATCTATGAATCTCTCTACTGGAAGCCCCAAAGCGTGTTGCGCAAAGCCTTTCGTTCCCGTATCAAATTCAATCAATGCAGGTATATTGCTATCCTGATCTGGGATTAAGTCACTAGGAAGATAAGAACGTAACGATTTTACCATAAGGTAATCTGCTAAAGGCCCTCCTTCTATTTCAATTAGTCCTACCATTACACCTTTTAGCGCAAATACTCTCTCTCCAGTATCTAGGACATAACATGGTAAAGTAGCATCTCCAATTAACAAATCTCCCCAATGTGTCGCCTCTGGAATTTTCGGCACAATCAAGTTTTTTTCTCTGTCTTGAGTACCTTCAAAAAATTCCTCAGGTTGTAAGCTGACACCGTGTTTCTTCGCTAAATCAATTAAAGGAATTTGCCATTTCGCTGGTATCCCATTGATATACCAGTGCCTAATCGTGCTCTGTCTCTTGTTTAATAGCTTGGCAAGTGCTGACTGCCCTCCAAATTTATCAATAATTCTACTTGAATTCGACATATACATCCCTCCTTAGAATAGATTTATACCCATATTAAACGATATTATCGTTAATGTCAAACTATTTTTTCGTTAATCGGAGGGATTATTTTTTTGACCATCTCGCTTGTGCAGCTTTTTTAGCTATTTCACTTCGTTTTTTCTTGGAAAGCTTTTTTGCTCTGATAGGACCGCCTTTTAAGCCACCTAACCGGCCTAAAGCGACAGCATGAGGATTTTTGTCGGTAGGTAAATCGGGGGGTTTTTCTTCTGTAACTTGCTGGACTACATTAAAAGCTAATTCATTTATATCTTGTCTTTTCTTTTGTTTATCCATGCCTACAGCATAACATAACCGCTCAAGCATGGCAAGAATTATTTTTTTTCAAAGTGAGGCACTACCCAGGCTGTTGCCCAAATCCCTTTTCGCTTGTCCAAAACGTTTTTTGACAAATCTAAGGCTAGCTACAGGCGATTTCAAAACTCACCCTTGGGGCTCAAACAGTTGAAATCGCTACTCTTCCGCTTCGCTAAGATTTGTGAGCAAAAAACCTTTTGATGACTGCTCAAAGGAATTTCCTTTTGGGCAACAGCCCCGTGATGGTTTTGTTTACTATTTTACTTGACATCTAAATGATTCCCTATGTATATTTTACGGGAGTCTTCATCGATAAATATTACTGGAGGGAGAATCAATGGCAAGAGGTGAGATAGTAATCAATGAGAACAATTGTCGTGGATGTGGTTACTGTGTGGCATTTTGTAAGCGGGAGTGTATCGTCATGTCCGGAGGCAAATTTAGTCCCCTTGGGTATATACTTCCAATTCTAGCTGATTCTGATAAGTGTAATGCCTGTGGAGTCTGCGGTCAGATGTGTCCTCATTTTGCCGTTGAGGTTTATAAATTTATTGAGAACTGAACAGTCAGAGCTAATTCTTGTACTTAGTGAATTTCCGGGAGGAGATCTATATGACAAAGAGGATGTTTATCCAGGGGAATGAAGCGGTGGGCTGGGGAGCTCTGTATGGTGGTTGCGATGCTTTTTTTGGCTACCCCATAACCCCGCAGAACGAAGTGACCCAGTGGTTTGCCCGTGAATTTCCGAAGAGGGGGAAGGTTTTTTTACAGTCACAATCCGAGGTAGGATCAATAAACATGCTTTTTGGTGGTGCTGCTGCGGGATTCAGAGTCATGACATCTACCTCAAGTCCGGGCTGGGGACTCATGCAGGAGACAATATCTCACTGTGTTGCTGCTGAGGTGCCATGTGTCATAGTGTTAGTTCAACGGGGTGGTCCTGGGTCAGGCAGTATCAGGCATGCCCAGATGGACTATATAACAGCTACCCGGGGAGGAGGTCCTGGAGGGTACAAGAATATTGTTTTGGCGCCGGCTTCAGCTCAGGAGATACATAATCTGATTCAGCTTGGATTTCATCTTGCGGATAAATACCGCAACCCGACAGTTATTCTCACAGACGGGATTCTGGGGCAGGTATCTGAATCAGTGGATGTGCAGACCATCGACTTTGGTCCTCTTAAACAAAAGGATTGGGCATTGAGGGGACGTGAGAATCAAAAAGATGGGAAATCTCGTATTATTAATTCTGCTGTAGGGATTTTGCCGTTGCCTCCTTATCCTGATTATATATCATGGTTGAGGCACATTGAAGAGAAGTTTCAGGAGATGGAAAATGCTGAGTTGCGATATGAGATGTATGAGGCAGAGGATGCAGAGCTGATATTGGTTGCGTATGGATACACGGCACGTGTTTCCAAAGAGGCGGTGAACATGTGCCGGGCAGAGGGGTTAAAAGTCGGATTGATACGGCCGATAACGTTATGGCCATTTCCTTATGATATAATCAAAGAAAAGGCTTGTCAGGGTTGTAAGTTTTTAGTTATTGAGGATAGCCTTGGATTGATGATACAGGATGTAAGAATCAGTGTAGAGGGTAGAACTGATGTTCACCTGATAGGTATACTCGATCGGCATATACCGACTGATGGAGGTATGATAATGCCAGTTCGGGTCATTGAAGAGATAAAGAGGTTATTATGAAAAAAAAGGTTTGTGGAAACCCGAGGATTTGGAAAGACCCTCCAGGTGCAGCAATGTATTGCCCTGGGTGTCAGCATCCAGTGATCCATCGGATTATTTCTGATGTGCTGGAAGATATGGGCATTGATGGGAAAGCCATATGTGTGCTTGGTGTTGGCTGTCATGCTTTTGTCCAGGTATCCTGGGACCTTGATATTTTGAGCTGTGCCCATGGTCGTGCTTTAGATTCTGGCACTGCTGTAAAACGTCTTAACCCGGATGCGATAGTATTCACAGTTCAGGGAGATGGAGACTGTATAGGTATTGGAGCAGGTGCGTTTATAGGTGCCATGACACGTGGAGAAAAAATCACGACGATTATGTATAATAATACGAACTATGGAACTACCGGAGGACAGTTGGCACCCACTACCCTTATAGGTCAGAAAACAACCACCACCCCTAATGGACGGGACGCAGCAATGGAAGGATATCCGGTGCACACTGCCGAGTTGGCAGCAACGTTTAGAGGTACTGTTTATAGTGCCAGGGGATCGCTACATAACGCTGCGAATTACCAGCGCACCAAGAAGTACGTAAAGACTGCTTTTCAGAAACAGATAGACGGAGTCGGGTTCAGTTTTGTGGAAGTCTTATCTGCCTGTCCTCCCAACTGGCATTTATCTCCCACAGAGTGTTTAAAGAGGATAGAGGAAGAAATAATAGCGGAGTTTCCTCTGGGTGAATTTAAGAAAGACGATGGTACAGGGATTTAGCCTGATTCAAATATTGAGGGAGGAGCTATGGAAGAAAAACCAATTTCGAGAAGGGATGTAATCATAGTAGGGCTTGGGGGGATGGGGGTGCTCATGATAGGGCAAATTCTCTCTTGTGCAGCCCTCCGTGAGTTTAAACATGTTTCCTGGTTGCCCTCGTATGCTACAGAAAAAAGGGGTGGACTTTGTGAGTGTACGGTGATTTTCTCAAACGAAGACATTGCTTCGCCCATAATCGACCGGGCTCAAACAGTAATGGTCCTTGATGCTGCTCAGCTTGAAACTTTTGAATCTCGAGTCCGTCCTGATGGAATAATCCTGGCTGAGAACCTGGGTCTCCAGGATGAAAAAGAGGAGAAAGATTACAAACTGTTCAGGATTCCTGGAGTAGAGGCTGCTATTAATTTGGGAAAAATTCAAGTGAGTAATCTGATTATGCTCGGAGCCTATGTGGCAGTAACTAAAGCGATACCTCAGCAATTAGTTGAGGAAGAATTGGAAAGAAGATTCACTGATAGCGGCAGTGTGCTGGAACAAAATCAAAGGGCTTTCAGACAGGGTCTTGAACTGGGGCGAAACGTAAAGAAGTAACACTATGTTTTTGGTAAGGTCTGTTGATTGTTAGTCGTTTTGACTTTGTTGCCGGTTGATACTAAAATTCCTGGCTGCGAGTATACCCTCTTTCTCATCCACCCTTTGGAGCAGGATCAGTCCAAGTACGAATTGGGCTATTACAGCCAGTATTGCTATTCTCTGACTACCTGTCCATGCTGATATAGTCCCAAAAATAAAGGGGCCTAATGCAGCAGAAAACTTTCCGCTTATACCATAAAACCCAAAGAATTCAGCTTTTTTATCTTGGGGTGTTAAAAGTCCCATCATGGATCTGCTGGCTGATTGGCTTGAGCCCATTGCAATCCCTGCTAACATTCCGATAACAAAGAAAACAGATTTGTCTTCTACAAAATAGGCTCCGATTACTACAACACACCAGATTAAAAGAGTTATCATGATGGTCTTTTTAGGGAGGAGTTTATCTGCGAGCCAACCAAAGAAAAGAGCTCCCAGGATGCCGGTGGTTTGAACCGTTATGTAAAAGAGTATCAGCTCTGAGATCTTGAAGTGCAGGGTGTCCCTGGCATAAATAGTGCTGAAGTATATGACTGTTGTGATACCATCAGTATAAATAAAGAATGATAATAGATACTTTGCCAGTTCTTTGAATTGTTTTACATTCTTGAAGGTATCCCTCAATCGTCTGAAACCCATGACGATATATGCATCATTCCTGTCCACCATTGCGTTTCCCCTTCTTTCCCTGAGGTAGAAAAAGATTGGTAAGGAAAAGACAAGGTAAAATACGGCGGATAGGAGAAATGTGAATCTGACATTTGACAGATTTGATTCCTCGAACCCCCCTGATAGGAACGGTTTGCACATAAATATTGTGACAATTGCCCCCAGATATCCCAGTGCCCATCCATATCCGGATATTCGCCCGTACCTGTCCTGGGTAGTAATCTCCGGTAAGAAAGCATTGTAAAAGACATTTCCACCCTCAAAACCAATGTTGGCGATTATGAAAAAGAGCATTCCTTCGAAGATCATCCCTTCTTTTATGAAAAAGAGCATACCCCCGAATGCAATACACAAGAGGGCAAAGGAGATAAGGAACTTCTTCTTTGCCTGGGTATGGTCAGCAATGGCGCCTAAAACAGGTGAAAATAGAGCGACTACAACCATTGATATAGAGCCACTAAGCCCCCATAGAAAATCAGCCTTATTTCCCAGCCCCTTGCAAACTATATCCCTGAAATATACAGAATAGACAAAGGTAACGATCATTACTGTAAAAGAGGTATTGGCAAAGTCATAGAGCATCCAGGAAAATAGCTCTAGCCTGGCTGACCTTTTAAAACTCATAACTTCTTCCTTGATCCCATTAACCCTTAAGCCCCGATCCTATCGGGGTAGTTGGATTTTTTAACTTGATAATTTCCCGTAGCTTGCTACAGGGTCTCAATATGTCATTCCTGCGAAAGCAGGAATCCAGAAAACTAAAAGACTGGATTCCCCCGTATCAGGTACGGGGCAGGCTTATCGAGCACGGAATGACAGAATACAGCAGAATACAGAATAGCGGGAATTTATATATTAGATTTTAATAAACTAATTGGCAAGTCAAATATTTTTCCCTTGACAAAGAAAAGGTGGCGCATTATTATTGCAATAGATTCTCAATAATAATTGTACTTTTGTTGAAGTATCTATGGACGAAATAGAGGTCTTCAGGAACTATATAAAGGAGAGTGGACTAAGGAATACGCCTGAAAGAGAGGTAGTCATAAAGGAAATATTTTCAACACATGACCACTTCGATGTGGATACCCTTTATCTTCGCTTAAAAAACAAGAAGAAACATATATCGAAGGCATCTGTATATAGAACGATTCCTCTCCTTATTGAAAGCGGTTTGATTAAAGAGGTCTTCTTTGAAGATGGCCATATGCATTACGAACATGTATACGGGCATGAGCATCACTGTCACTTTCGATGTCTTGGCTGTAGAAGGGTCATTGAATTCAAACAGGATGAGGTCTTAGACATTCAAGAGAGATTCTCAAGGAATCACAGATTTGAAGTGACCGGTCATAGACTGGAGCTTTTAGGGTACTGTTTGGACTGCCTGGAGAAGGAAGGTAAAAATTGACTTTTTACGAGTCAAGCAAAATTCGATGAATGGAGCTTTTATGGAAAATGAACATAAGGAGATTTACCATCAGTTTAAGGTGATTTTCGAACAGGAAGGCATTGATAGGATTGGTGAGCGCCTCCGTATACTTGATGTGTTTCTCGATTTAGAGGATCATCCAACTGCCGCCGAACTCACATCTGTACTTAAAGGTAAAGGACTTGATTTTTCTGAGGATTTTGTTTCAGAGAATCTGAAACTATTTACTCGGTTTGGTTTTGCTAATGAGAAGGATTTTAAGGATCAGCCTCCCCGATATGAGCACCTCCATTTAGGTAGTCATCATGACCATCTTGTCTGCATCCGTTGTGGAAAGATTCTAGAGTTCTATGACCCCGAAATCGAAACCCTTCAGGCACAACTGGCGAGAAAGAAAGGGTTCCATGACCTTCAGCATAGGATGGAAATATATGGTCTCTGTTCTGATTGTTTTGGAAAAAGGGAACCCATCATGCCATTGACGATGGTATCGCCAGGTGAAAAGGTTCGAATCGAAGCCTTTAACAGTGGGAGGGGGATAGCTCGAAGATTAACAGATATGGGACTCAATATAGGTACCGAGGTCCAGGTTATCAGTAAGGGAAGCCCTGGCCCTTTTCTGATCGCTGTTAAGGGTACACGTCTGGGCATAGGTCAGGGAGTTGCACACAAGATCATGGTTAGGCCTGTATAAAAGGCTGCTGATCCCTGGTCCCTGTGAAGTATTACTTGAATGTTGGACTGAAGGAGATGGTGTTTATGATGGAAGTTGTACGGTTGAACGAATTGGAGATAGGAGAAAAGGGCAAAATAACCAGAATACGCAATAGGGGTGAGATAAGTCGTCGTATCCGGGATATGGGTGTCGTGCCAGGTACTCTCGTGGAAGTGGAAACTAAGGCAACACTGGGTGACCCCATCGAGATCAAGGTAAAGGGGTATCATTTAACCCTTCGGGGTCATGAGGCTGCAGACGTAGAAGTGGAAAGGATACAAGGGGTTAAGTAATTGTGAAAGAGATTACTATAGCCCTGGCAGGGAATCCCAACGCAGGGAAGACTACTGTTTTTAATTCTCTTACCGGAGCCCATCATCATGTGGGTAACTATCCTGGTGTAACGGTCGAAAAAAAATGGGGTAGGATTAAGCATGGCGATCTCAGGATTAAAGTGGTTGACCTGCCAGGCACATATAGTTTAACAGCGTACTCACTGGAGGAACTTGTTGCAAGAGACTTTGTCGTTGAAGAGCATCCCGATGTGGTTGTAGATGTGGTAGATGCCTCTAATCTGGAGCGCAACCTCTATCTGGCCATCCAGTTTATGGAGATAGGTGTGCCGCTGATTATAGTGCTGAATATGGTGGATCTTGCTGAATCCAGAGGGTTAAAAATCGATACCACCAGGTTATCAAAGCTGTTAGGGGTACCGGTCGTTCCGGCTGTGGCAACAAAAGGCAAAGGCATGAAGGAACTCCTGGATGTTGTTGTTAACCTGGCTTCCAAAAAGGATGAATGGCATCCTATAAACATAAGTTATGGAAATGAATTGGATAGACACGTTGACGAACTCACCGGGATGATTCAGAAAAGTAGCCTGAAAATTGACCACTATCCACCCAGGTGGCTTGCAATTAAACTACTGGAACAGGATGAACAAGTTCAAAAACTCGTCAGGAATAGTGATATAGGGGAAGATCTGTTAAAAAGGGCTGACAGACTTGAACGGCATGTGCGGTATACCTTTGATGATGTGCCGGAGGGGCTGATCGCGGATCACAGGTACGGTTATATAACCAGTGTATGCCGGGAAGTGGTTCAAAGGATCATGGATGAGAGATTAACCCTTTCGGATAAAGTTGACAAGGCATTAATAAACCGCACTTTTGGTCCCCTTTTTTTAGGAGGAATAATCTATCTTACGTACACATTTGTCTTTTGGACAAGTGAGGTTCCAGTAAGCCTGATCGAGAGACTTTTTGGACTGGCAAGGGAAGTTGCAACGGGAGTGATGCCGGACGGTCTGATAAAGTCATTGATAATAAACGGTATTATCAATGGTGTGGGAGGTGTGATAAGTTTTGTTCCGCTTATAATGCTTATGTTTTTTGCAGTTGCTATACTTGAAGACTCAGGATATATGGCACGTATGGCTTTTCTCCTTGACAGACTGCTGCGATATTTCGGTCTTCACGGTAATTCGGTTCTTGCCATGATTGTTTCTGGCGGTATTTCGGGTGGCTGCGCTGTCTGCGGAGTGATGGCCACTCGCACCTTGAAAAATCCAAAAGAACGTCTTGCCACTATACTCGTCTCCCCATTCATGAACTGTGGAGCAAAACTACCTATATATGCCTTATTAATTGCCGCTTTTTTTACAGCTTCGGAGGCCAGGGTGATGTTTGCCCTTACCATATTAAGCTGGGGTTTTGCTCTTTTAACTGCAAGAGTTTTGAGATCTACACTTTTAAAGGGTCCCCATACCCCCTTTGTAATGGAGCTTCCGCCATATCGAATGCCTACCCTCAAAGGTCTTTTCATCCATATGTGGGAAAGGACCTGGCACTATCTTAAAAAAGCGGGAACGATTATTCTTTTGGTGTCCATTATCATCTGGGCGATGTCAACCTTCCCTAAACCTCCGGAGGAACTGGTGTCAGGGATAAGCGGAAAAGAGAAAGCACAGGCAGAAGTAAGCTATTCCGTAGCAGGCAGGATAGGAAAAGCTCTGGAGAAGATTACTGCCCCCCTTGGTTTCGATTGGAGAATAAATATTGCTCTTATGGGTGGATTTGCGGCAAAAGAGGTGGTGGTAACGAGTCTTGGCACTGTATACAGCATGGGAGAGGTGGATCCAGAGGCTTCCGGTGTCCTGTCGGAAAGGATAAAGAGAGAGCCAAACTGGAACCCCTTAAAGGCATTTACCCTTATGCTTTTTTGCATGCTCTATGCCCCGTGTTTTGTAACTCTGGCTGTAATCAGAAAGGAGACAGAATCATGGAAATGGACCGGCTTTGCCATGGTCTATGCCACGGTTATAGCATATGTGGTCAGCCTGGTAGTGTACCAGGCGGGTCGGTTTCTTAGTATAGGTATGTAGGTGTTAAGGTTATAGAACAAATTTTTCATTGACACCCCCGCCTGTTTATCTTATATTTTACATTTCAGCTATTATATGAAGTTCCAAGGGAATCATTGCCATCTAGCACTTTCTCTATCTCTACCTTCCAAGTTTTCAATCTATTTCAGATACCTCTTACCGGCCGACTGTCCTACTGCTACTTTCTGACTCTCATTCTGATGACATCCATATACATAGATACTTCTGGAATGTCTTTAAGAAACTACAAAACAGGAAAGTGTTCTATGTAAAAGAGGGGAGGGATCTTTATGCTAAGTTGAAGGAATAAGGACTGATAAATTCTTCCAACATAAGGATGGAATTGGGGAGTTAACTAATATTAATTCATATCCATAAAAGGAGAGAGCCATGAAAAGATTATCGACCATTTTATTCACGTCGCTACTAATCTGTCTCTTGTGTGCAGGTACAAGGTCGGGTTATGCAGGAGAGGCTAGAGGTGTAACGGATGACACCATAACGATTGGAGTAATTGCAGATCAGACGGGAGTGGCTGCCCCCGTGCTTGTCCCCGCGACCAATGGGGCAAGGACATACTTTAGATATATCAATGACCAGGGGGGAATCAATGGTAGGAAAGTAAAAATCATCGTTGAGGATGATCGTTATACCATTCCCGGTGCTATCGCTGCTTTCAAGAAACTGGTCTTTAGAGATAAGGTTCTATCTGTTCTTTTTTGCGGAGGGCTTGGTCAGACCTATGCCCTTATGCCGCAGATTGAGAAGCATAAGGTTCCTGTAATACCCGTAAGCACTGCAGAGGGACTGTCTACTCCACTTAAAACATATATATTCACATCAGCGGCGAGTTATGACGACGAGATAAAGCTTTGCTTAGACTATATCATGAAGGATCTGAAGGCAAAAAACCCGAAAATAGCATTCGTCTATCCAGATGTTGAGTTTGGTAAAAGCGGTTTGCGGGCCATAGAAAAGTATCTTCCAAACTATAACTTAAAATTGAGTAATAAGACAGTAATTAACCTCGGCGAAATCGATGCAACCTCTCAGGTGTTGGTTTTGAAGAAAGAGAATCCGGATTATATAATTACGGACATTGCCCTTGCTGGCCTTGTTTCCTTCTATAAAGCTGCAAAAAAATATGATTTAGGAAGTAAGGTCCTCGCGGGATATGCTGTCAATGGCGATGAGAATATAGAAATTGTTGGAGATGCCATGAAAGATACTTTGGTGATAAGCTCCATCGGTTATTGGACTGACGATACCTCTGGAATGGCTGAACTGAGAAAGATCACCAAGAAATATCACCCCGAGACGAAGCGAATGTTTAAAAATTACACACAGGGTTGGCTCGGTTCAATGATCTGTGCAGAAGGGCTAAAAAGGGCAGGTAGAAATCTAAATCCCGATACTCTGGTCGAGGCTTATGAAACCTTTAACAACTTTAGTACCGGTGGAATTTCGGAGCCTATAAGTTACAGCAAAACAAATCATAAAGGCGGAACGATGAATAAATTCTATAAAGTTGACGTAGAGAATCAGACCTTTATACCGATTAGTGGATTTAGGAAGCCAGCTTTCAAAGATTAATAACCAGGAAGATTTTGTGTAATTCGAGACAAGAAGGGAAGGGAGAGAACCATGAAAAGATTACCAACCATTCTATTCACGATAACACTAATATGTCTCTTATGTACAGGTGCAAGGTCGGGTTATGCGGAAGAGATCAGGGGGGTAACTGAGGACACCGTGAAGATTGGATTACTTGCTGACCAGACAGGTCTCGCTGCCTCAGTGACTGTCCCCATGACCGAAGCAGCAAGGGTGTACTTTAGGAACATCAATGATATGGGGGGTATAAGTGGCAGGAAAATAGTAACCATACTTGAAGACGATCGCTACAGTATTCCCGGAGCTATAGCGGCTTTCAAAAAATTAATCTTCAAAGATAAAGTTTTCGCCATCCTTTTTAACGGAGGACTTGGGCAGACCTTAGCTCTCGAGCGGCAGATCGAAAAACTGAAAGTCCCTGTAATACCGTTAACCATTGCAGATAAACTCACCACCCCTCTGAGAAAATATGTGTTCACAATGTCAGCGAGTTATGATGATGGGCTAAAGATTATCATAGATTATATTATGGGGGACTTGAAGGCAAAACACCCGAAAATCTCCCATGTTTATCCTGACATTGAATTCGGCAAGAGTGGTGTGGAGACAGTTGAAAGATACCTTCCAAAATATAACTTAAAATTGGTGAGCAAAGAGATCGTTGCCGTGCCGGATATTGACGCTACTTCCCAGGTTTTGAGATCAATTAAAACGAATCCTGACTATATAATATTTAACTCGGCCGCTGCAGGCTGTATAGCCTTCTTGAAAGGCGCAAAGAAATATGGCTTGAAAAGTAAGATAATTGGAGGTTTTTATCTTAGTACAGAGGATATTATATCGAGCTGCGGTGATGCTGCAAAAGACCTTCTCGCAGTAAGCCCCTTTTGCTATTGGTACGACGACAGCCCGGGAATGGTTGAACTGAGAAAAATTACGATGAAGTATCAACCTCAGACGAAGTCGAAGACAAGAAGTTACACTCAGGGTTGGATAGTTTCACTGATCTTCGCAGAGGGGTTAAAGAGATCTGGTAGAAATTTAACCCCTGACACCCTGGTTGAGGCTTTAGAATCCTTTGATAAGTTTAGCAGTGGTGGTATCTCAACTCCTGTTAGCTACAGTAAAACCAATCATAAAGGTGGAAGGGGCTTCAAAATATATAAAGCTGACTTGGAAAGAGAGACCTATGTACCCATTACTGATTATAGGGACCCGGCTTTTCAAGATTGATAAATAGTTGGAAAGATTCTGAGTAGATCGGAACAAACAGGAGAGAAAGGAGACATAGCGGTTATGCAATGGAAGACGAAGATAACGGAGATGTTTGGAGTAAAGTACCCTATTATTTCGGGGGCATATGGGGGATTTGGCACATCTGAGATTGCAGCCCCGGTGTCTGAAGCAGGAGGGTTGGGATTAATTACTGCTCATGTGTTAAAGACACCGGAAGGACTGAGACGGGATATACGAATGGCAAAATCCATGACTGACAAGCCTATCGGTGTCAATTTCAGTATAGGTATGTTCCCGCATGAAGATGAGATGGTAGAGGTTGCAATAGAAGAATGTATTACAGTGGCAGAAACCTCGGTCTTTAAAGCTGTTAAACAGGGGACCCGATTAAAAGAAGCAGGCATCAAGTGGATCCATAAGGTTGCCACGGTTAAACATGCATTAATTGCAGAACAGCAAGGGGTTGATGCAGTTGTCATCGTTGGCATGGAGGGAACAGGATTTAAGAGTGTTGATCAGCTTCCGACCCTTATTGGAATAAGCTGGGCTGCCAAACAGATTAAGATACCCATCATTGCAGCAGGAGGTATCTCTGATGCCCGAACGTTTTTGGCGGCACTTGCTTTGGGTGCAGAAGGTGTTTATCTCGGTACAGCATTTATGGCAACTAAAGAGTGTCCAATACCGGATAAACACAAGGAATATATCCGTGATACAAAACCGGATGACCCTAAACTTATGAATAAGGTTTTAGCACCCCCTGATCCCAAAGATCTGGAGAGAGTCATGAAGAAGAGGGGGCAGATCCCTCATGGAGAATGGATGTCTAAGCTGGAAAGAGTCCTTTTAAAAGAAGATCCCGACGAAAAGCAGGATTTTGAAGTAGAGGCGGTTCTGAAGCTAGCTCCGGCTTCGCTGGCTGTAAGTGGAATAGACAGCATTCCCACAGTAAAAGATTTTATAGATAGTATTATTCAGGGAGCAGAGGAGATTTTAACAAGAGGAATATTTGCAGGGATTAGGGGTTAGGTGGTTAATCGGTATAATACCCATACACGATTTACGACTTCCGGTTTTTGATCCGCCATAGGCGGATTTGCTTTCAGGGGACTTCTTCAAAGCTCTAGGCGGATTGTGAAATGCCTCGTTAAATAAAACATAAATACGGGTTTGAATTCAATTAGCTTGATTAAGGAGGTAAAATGGCTAAAGGGGTTATTCAAATCGAGGAGAATCGCTGTATGGGTTGTGGTTTTTGTGAAATGTTTTGTAATAAGGGATGTATCAATATGACGGAGAGGGTTTCACAATTTGGGCTGCCTTTGCCCGACTTTAGCAACCCTGAGGATTGTACTGCCTGTGGCATGTGTGCATGGATGTGTCCTCATGTTGCTATTGAGGTTTATAAGTATGTCTAAAGGGGGAGCAAAATGACGGAAAGAATTTTAATGCAAGGAAACGAAGCTGTTGGATGGGGTGCCCTGGCAGCAGATTGCAGAGCCTTCTTTGGCTATCCCATAACACCCCAGAATGAAATCATAGAGTGGTTTGCAAGGGAGTTTCCGAATAGAGGAAGGGTTTTTATTCAGTCTGCCTCTGAGACAGGGTCAATAAACATGCTTCATGGAGGTGCCGCTACCGGCGTCCGGGCAATTACTTCAACATCCAGCCCTGGATGGGCACTTATGCAGGAAGGTATGAGCAATCTTGCCAATGCCGAACTCCCTTGTGTTATTGTCCTTGTACAAAGGGGATGGAATACTACACGGCATGCTCAAACGGATTATACCTCTGTAACTCAGGGGGGTGGATATGGAGGATATAAAACGATTGTTTTGGCCCCTAAGTCGGGACAGGAAATCTATGACTTCGTTCAAATTGCCTTTTATCTGGCTGATAAATACAGAAACCCTGTTATAGTTCTAAGCGATGCAATACTCGGCCAGATGATGGAGTCTGTTGAACTCCGAACTCTGGATTTCGAACCGCTTCCTGAAAAAGATTGGGCAATTAGAGGTAAAGCCAGTCGTAAAGACAAGAGTAAACGTATGTCATCTATAGCACAGGGGATGGTGCCCACCCCAAAATACCCTAACCTCTGTTCATTCTGGCGACACTATAGTGAAAAAGTTAATACTATAAAGGAGAATGAAGCCAGATATGAGGCCTATCAGGTGGATGATGCCGAGTTAATATTGGTGGCATTTGGTTATGTAGCACGAGTGTCTAAAGAAGCATTATTAAGAGCAAGAAAAAAAGGATTAAAGTTAGGTATGATACGACCAATTACGCTCTGGCCTTTCCCTGAGAGAATAATTAAAGAAAAGGCCCTTCAAGGAGCCAGATTCCTGGTAATAGAAGACAATATGGGTCAAATGATAGAGGACGTTAAGCTGGCTGCACAAGGCCATACTGAAGTATATTTAATAAGTTCTATGGAAAGGCATTTACCGATAGAAGAGGGGGCAATCTATCCGGAAAAGGTTCTTGAAATAATAGAGAAACTCATATGAGGGGGGGTATTTTTGATGGAAAAAGAATGGTCTACAGGCACACCCAGGCTTTGGGCTCGTATCCCGGTACCGTTAGCTTTCTGCCCAGGTTGTCAGCATGGTACAGCCATTAGGGCACTTTGTGAGGTTATAGATGATTTAGGGATTGAGGATAATACTGTTTTGATAGTCGGTATAGGCTGTTCTGCTATGGCATTTATACTGACAAATGTGGATTCCATGATGGTTGCCCACGGCAGGCCATGTGATGTGGCTTCCGCCATGAAACGCATCCTTGGTAAGGATACCATAATAATTACCTGGCAGGGAGATGGGGATTCCATAGCTATAGGTTGTGAACCGACGATTCATGCGGCAGCCCGAGGTGAGAAGATTACCACCTTTATGTTGAATAACAGTAACTTTGGGACCACTGGGGGACAGCTAGCTCCAACCACCATAATGGGGCAGGTAACTACTACAACCCCTTATGGGAGAAATCATGACCATGGATACCCTATAGAGGCAAGCGAGTTTTTAGGGAACCTAAGGGGAGTGGCATATTCTGCCAGGGGTGCATTTACAAGCCCTGCAAATTATCAAAAAACCAAGAAATACATGAAAAGGGCACTGGAGAAACAGATAGACGGTGTAGGATATAGCTTCGTGGAGATACTCACTACCTGTCCGTCCAACTGGCACTTATCTCCCAAAGAAAGCCTGAGAAGGATAGAGGAAGAACTGATACCCCAGTTTCCTCTGGGGGAATTCAAAAACGTTGATAAGATTGAATAGGAAGTTCTATGGAAGAAAGGCCATCAAAGGGACACAATATAAAAAAATAAAATCCTTGATTTTTTTGTTGACAAAGTCCCCAAAGATTGTATACAAATATATATATACTATTTTATATAAATATTAGTATAAAATTGAGAAAGGAAATCTTATAATACCTATGGAAGATCTCCATATTTTGCTTAAATCTGACTCAGAGAAACCTTCAAGAGAAGGTATAGTCAGATTGCTAAGGGAGGCTATCTATTCTGGCCAGCTTCCTCCTGGTATGAGACTGATAGAATCAGAATTGGCAGAAAAGATGCAGGTTGGGAGGACCCCCTTAAGGGAAGCCATTCGTCAGTTGGAGGCAGAAGAGTTAATTAAAGTAGTTCCAAACAAAGGGGCTACAGTTGTGAGTTATTCTAGGGATGATATGAGGGAGATATACAGAATTTGTGCAGTCCTGGAGGGAATGGCGGCTTCTTTGGCAGTTGAGAACTTAAGTCTATCCGAATTAGATAAGATCAAGACAATGCATACCAGTATGGAAACCAGAGAATTGCAGGCAGAGATGCGGAAGTGGTTTTTGACAAATAGGGAACTACACTCGGTTTATCTTAGATGTTGTCAATCTCCAAGATTACTGAAACTCATTAAACAGCAGATTAGCCAGCTGGACAGGTACTGGTTTATACTGCTTTCAATCCCTGGTATGATGGAGCAAAGCGTTTCACAACATACCGAAATTATACATGCATTTGAGAAAAGGGATTCTGATCTCGTAAGAAGGTTGGTAGAAGACCATATATTATCAGTGGGGTTTTTGCTGGTAGCTCATCTTGAGTCCATTTATCCAGCAGTTTTTTAAAGAAAGTGTCAACGATTCCATCAAATCAATTAGGTCTGTAAGGGGTTGATAGGGAAAGGTTAAAGTAAAGGTAAGATAGAATCGCAGGCTTGGGTAGAATTAGGAATTTTAAGGGAGAAAGAGGAAAAGTATCCCTTTAATTAGAAAAGGAGAGGAGCAGCTTTATGAGAAACAAATCTATCTTTTCAGCTATGATGTTGTTAATTTCGATTCTGGTAATTCTATTGTATCCCCCTGTCCATGCTAAAGAGGTAAGAGGGGTGACGGATGATACGATAAAGGTAGGGATAATCGGAGATCGAACAGGGCCAACCGCCGATTTACAACTTCAGGTCATCCAGGCAATACAGAGCTATCACCGGCATATAAACGAAAAGGGTGGTGTCCATGGCAGGAAGTTGGACCTGATTATCGATGACTGTGGTTATGCTATACCCAGGGCAATGGCAGCCTTTAAGAAACAGGTATATAGAGATAAGACCTTTGGATTACTCTTGGGCAGCTCTTCCGGGTTCATGAGACTTATAGCCCCAAAGTGTGACAAAGAGAAACTCGTCTTTATAACCTCGGCACTGTCAGAGTCAATGATTCCCCCCGAAGGAAAGTATAGCCAATATAGCTTTTATGGCGTAGCAGGCTACTCAGATGGCATCAGATTGATGTTCGATTATATAATAAATAACCTGAAGGAAAAAAATCCAAAGATAGCATATATATATCCCGATAATGAGATGGGTAAAGCAGGACTGCACACTTGCGAGGAGACTGCCAAAAAGTACGGGATTGCTCTGGTAACGCAGGAGATCCTCTCTCCTGGTGCCCTGGATGCTACTACTCAGGTGCTCAATTTAAAGAAAGCCAATGCCAATTATGTTATCGCTCATACCTATATTTCACCAACCGCAGCCTTGTTGAGAGATGCCAGGAAGTTGGGATATGATGCTAACTTCATAGGAACCTCCCCTACCTGTAATGACGATGTGGTACAGATGGCTAAGAAGGGAGCTGAAAAGTTCGTTGCGGTTACATGTTTCTCTTCCTGGTACGATGATACGCCGGGTACGGTCAATATGAGGAATATAACATTAAAGTATTATCCCGGGACGGAGAAGCCATACAGGAACAGGTACTATACCCAGGGTTGGGCGATGAGTATGCTTTTTGTAGAGGGTTTAAAGAGGGCTGGTAAGGACCTTACCTCTGAAGGTATGGTCAGTGCCCTCGAGACTATCAAGAACTTTGATACAGGTGGCATAGCCGGCCCAATCACTATTACCCCAAATCATCATGATGGATTTAAATACAATAGGTTTATGAAATCAGATGTGGGAAAAGGGATAATGCTTCCCGCTACGGGATGGAAAAAGGTATCAGATTAGCAACTTGTGTCCATAAACTATATGAGGAGGATTTTAGACTTAACCCTATAATTAAGGAGCATGAAATGAGAAAAATAAAATATTCGTCCATAGTTTTAACTCTGATTTCAGTTATGATATGCGGGCTGTGTGTATACTCATATGCCGGTGAGGTGAGAGGTGTAACCGGGGACACAATAAAGATTGGATTGATAGTTGATATGACTGGCCCTGCAGCTGCGATGGAGGTCGTCTATGCGCATGCCCACAAGGATTACTTCCAGTGGGTAAACGAGCAGGGTGGTATCCACGGGAGGAAGATAAAACTTCTTATTGAGGATGAAAGGTACACCATACCAGCAGCAATTGCTGCTTTTAAAAAGTTAGTGTACAGGGATGAGGTGCTTTGCATCTCAGGTCCAGGAGGAACAGGGCAGCATACTGCCCTCTTCTCCCAGCTTGAAAAGACTAAAATGCCCTCCTTTGCTATATCTATTTCACCGACGATGCATACCCCTTACAAACGATATGTCTTTGCATCTGCCGGCGATTACGTTGACTTCACTGGTGCGATTTATGATTTTGTATTAAATAAAATGAAGGCAAAAGCTCCAAAGATAGCCATGGTTTTACCGGATACGGAGGCGGGAAAAGTTGTTGCCGAGGGTGCCCGGAAGTACGCAAGTTTTTATAATCAAAAGTACTATAGTGAAGTTCTGAATGTTGGTGCAGTTGATGCTACATCTCAGATACTCAGACTTAAGAGTGAAGGTGTGGATAATATTGTGATAGCGGCTAATATTACAGATGTTGTATCTACGGTATTGAGAACCTGCAGGAGATTTAATTATACCCCCAACGTACATGGGGTTCATTTTGCATGCGGTGATGAGGTCATAGAAATGACGGGAGATGCGGCAAAAAATTATTACGGGGTTCACGCATTAAGCCAGTGGCACGATGATACTCCGGAGATGAAAAAGGTGAGAGAGGTTTTTAAGAAATATCACCCTAACAGCAAACCGCCAATTGGCATACATCAGATGGGTTGGCTTTGGGGGATAATCATATCCGAAGGGCTCAAGAGAGCTGGTAAAGATGTTGATAGTGAAAAGCTGGTAGTTGCCCTTGAGACACTAAAGGACTTTGATACCGGAGGTCTCTCCGGCCCTATTACTTACACGTCCAAATCCCATAAAGCCACCAATTACTGCAAAATGTATAAGACTGACATGGGGAAGAAGAGGCTTGTTGCTATCACTGGTTGGATAAAACCCCCTGAGTTGAAGGAATAATTAGTTTCTTATTAAATATCTTAAGAAGAGGTGAATCGTCAATGAACGATAAAAAAGACAACCTGCTTATAGTAGACCGCTGGCTGGAAAAACCTCCCAGCTTGGAGACCAGATCAGGTATGCCAGTAAAGGAACACTATGGCCCTGAAGATCTTCGCGACTTTAATTATGATAAGGAGTTGAGTAACCCCGGAGAGTATCCTTTTACCCGGGGAATTCATCAGAACATGTACCGGGGAAAGATATGGACAAGACGCCTTTTCTGCGGTGTGGGGACACCGGAATACACCAACAGGAAATTAAAGTACCAGATTGAACACGGTCAGTCCGGAATAATCATTACTCCAGATATGCCTACCAATCATGGTGGAATCGATCCAGACCATCCTATAGCCAGAGGGTTTGCAGCCATTCAGGGTGCACCTATTCATAGCATCGAAGATACTGATGTTATGTTCAAAGGGATAGACTTGGACCATGTAAGCGTAGCCTTTCAGTGGAATAACATGTCAGCGTTGGTTACACTTGCCTGTTTTATTGCCAGTGCCCAGAAAAGGGGGTACGATATAGGCTGTCTCAGGGGATCAATCATAAACGAACCCCTGCACAGCTTCTTCAGTAATCCTTCCGCTCCTTTTGAAAACCTTGAACTGCAAAAGAAAGTATGCGTTGACATCATAGAATATTGTACCAGGAATATGCCCTATTGGCACCCCCAGGTAATTAACGGCTACGATATCAGTCAGACCGGTATAAATGCTTATCAGGAATTGGGTTTTTCCCTTGCCCTGGCGAAGACCTACATTCGTGCTGCCCTGGAACGTGGATTGGAGATTGATCAGTTTGGGGGCAGGATAATGCTTGTATTTACTTCCGACATGGATTTCCTGGAACAGATAGCGAAGTTGCGTGCTGCACGAAGAATGTGGGCAAAAATGATGAGAGAAGAGTTCGGAGCCAAAAATCTCAAAGTTTGTAGGCCTTTTATCACCGTTCATACCGATGGGGCATCTTTAACTGCGCAACAGCCGGTGAATAACATAGTCAGGATTACCCTTGAGGTGCTGGCAGCAGTTTTAGGAGGTGTACAATCGATAGATCCCTGTGGTTATGACGAAGCCCATTGCATACCTTCTTATGAGGCAGCTTTGACCAGCCTGAACATACAGAATATAATTGCCCTTGAGTCAAATGTAGTAAATACTGCTGACCCTTTAGGTGGTTCTTATTACCTGGAATGCCTGACAAATGAAGTTGAGAAACAGGCAAATGCATACCTTCAAAAGATAGAAGCGTTGGGTGGTATCATACCTGCAATTGAAAGCGGGTGGGTACATAAAGAGACAAGAGAAGCTGCTACCAAACGTGAAGAAGAAATAGAAGAAAAAAAGAGAATCCTGGTAGGGGTAAATGAACTTGCTATCCCCAGGGAACAAGAAGTACCCATACCAATCAGCCGGGATGCCTGGCTGGATAGCTCTGCAGAAAATGACCTGGTTGACATTTTCAGGAAATTCAAAGAATCACGTAACGTTCAAGAGGTTAAAGAAAGCCTTAAATACGTTCAGGAAGAAGCAAAAAAACAAAAAAATCTGATGCCTTCTGCCATCGAAGCCGTAAAAGCCAGGGCAACAATGAGCGAGATAATAGGAATAATACGGGAAGCCTACGGTCTATCTTACGATCCTTTTAACATGATTAAGAATCCTTTCTGGGAGGTAAAAAATGGTTGAAAAAAAGGTAAAGGTTTTAGTCGCCAAACCAGGGATGGATATCCACGAAAGGGGGGCAATAGTATTATGCAAAGCCCTGAAGGATGCCGGAGCCGAAGTTGTCTATACCGGTTTATGGCAGACGGGCGGGATGATTGCCTCAGCAGCCTTAGAGGAGGATGTGGATGCTATTGCCGTAAGCGTTCTGGATGGTAACCTGTTAACTGTTTTCAGTGACATAAGGGAAGAGCTGAAAAAGCGGGGGATTGGAGACGTTCCCGTTGTTGCCGGCGGCATTATCCAGGATGAAATCAAACCGGCTCTATCTGATTTGGGAGTTACTGGTTTTTATGGTCCAAAAACCCCTCTATATACAATAACAGAACATATATTTGAAAGAGCAACAGTGGGGAAAAAGGTAATGTCAAAAGTTTTATGAAAAACAGGATAAGATATGAAAAATGAAGATGTAGGGGAGGGGCTTGCTCCCTTCCGATGTCCTTTTTACGACTTCATCAAACTTAAAGGGGAAAACCCTTCCCCACTTTAAAGGAGGTGTAACATGGGAGCAATGGATCGGCTTTCAGCGCATATGGATGGCAGGTACAGAGAGATAAGGAAAAAGAGAGAAGAGGGGGTAAAGATTATCGGGTATACACCTGGGGGGTACATGCCAGAGGAGTTAGTGTATGCCTCTGGGGCGATACCAGTCTGTCTTTTTCGTGGTGGAGACCATGAAGCAGTAGCAGAGAGTGCGGCTTATATACCACGTTTCATAGACACATTCTGTCGTTCCCAGATTGGGTACAGGATGTTGGAGGAAGAGCCCCTTTACCAGATGGTAGACCTTCTCGTTGTTCCGGTCACGG
>JBFLWQ010000030.1 GCA_040757775.1 Thermodesulfobacteriota bacterium | reverse complement strand
TCAAATCGCATCTTCCGAACCTCCTGTAATATCTCTGTCCGTCCCATACGTCACCTCCACTGGTGACCATTGTAAACCGGACAGATTATGTGCTACAATACAGGACAGTTTATTTGTTTCTGACATGGCGAAAATAAAAACTTGACATATCTAGTGAACAAATGTTAAAAGTATATCAATCTATTAATGTTACTGACTGTTGGAGGTAAACTTTGGCAACTCATAAATCAGCGATGAAGCAAGACAGACAGAGCAAGAAGCGCAGAATGAGAAATATGAGAATCAAGTCTTATATGAAAACCGTGATTAAGAGGGTACGGAATGCCGTTGATGAAAAGGATATGGAAAGCGCTGGTCAAGCTTTAGTAAAGGCTATTCCTGCTATTGATAAGGCAGCCTCAAAGGGCGTAATTCATAGGAAAACCGCTTCAAGAAAGATTTCCCGGCTAACAAAAAGGGTTAACTCAGTAACCTCATCTAAGGCAGAGGCTTGAGACTACCAGTAACATGTAAGCCAGGAACTTCAATAAGCAATAATACACCTTTTACCTCACCTTCTCTTTTTCCAATGAGTATAATTTCACATGTTGGCAACAAATGAAGAATGGCTGTCGCTATGTTTAAAAAGTGGTTTGTCATTGTTGTGGTCTTTATTGTCTCGGCGCTGTTTTTGAATATATGCTTTTATTTTATTTATCCCGATGTTTCAATGCTGAAGAAAAAGCGTCCTAAAAAGACGGCTATAATGGAATACCGGGAAAAAGAATGGCAGAGACAGGGTAAAAGTAAAAAAATAAAATATAAATGGGTGCCGCTTTCCAAAATCTCTCCTTATGTGATCAAGGCAGTAATTATTGCAGAAGATGACAAGTTCTGGTCCCATGAGGGTTTTGATTTTGAAGCCATAGAAAAGGCTATTGAAAAGGACATCAAAAAGAAGAGGTTTAAGGCTGGAGGCAGCACCATAAGCCAGCAACTGGCGAAGAATCTTTATTTGTCTCTTTCAAAGAATCCTGTCCGAAAATTGAAAGAAGCGATCCTTACATGGAGGATTGAGAGAAGTCTTTCCAAAAGAAGGATCATCGAACTCTATCTGAACATCGCAGAATGGGGGGATGGCATGTTTGGTATTGAGGTTGCTGCCCAGCATTATTTTGGGAAACATGCTTCATCGCTTACTGCCGAAGAAGCCGCAAAGCTCGCTGCTGTGCTTCCCAATCCGAAACGCTATAATCCGACAGGGAAGACAAGATACGTATTAAACCGCTCAGCAAGAATATACAGGATCATGATAAGAAGGGGTATCGTGATATCCGAATATGAAGAGGTAATGAAAGAACCCTATGATGTAATAGGGGAGGATCTTGAAATATCTGAAGAACAGCAGGAACCAGATGATAAAGATAGCACGGATGTTATATCCAATGGGATTAATAAAAGTGAGGAAAATGACGGACGGTCAGATAACCCTAATAAGAACCCTGATGAAAAACAGGTACCGACATTTCAATGATAGGGGATTTCCCTTCTCAAGTTGAGTGACCTTATTACAGGGGTTCATACATCTATAGAGTACGATATAAAACGACCGTGCCTGAACCCTATGCGCTGGAAAAAACTACTGAGTTGTTTATCGTTCTGGTCCACCATCACACGGACTTTCTTAATACCCTTGGAGCGAGATGTATTTAGCAAGGTCTGAATCAACCTGGTAGCGATACCTTTGCGCCAGTAATCAGGATCGACACCAACGACTTGAATAACACATGCATCGGTAACCATTTCAGGTTCATAGAAATAGATTACCGATGCAAGGACAAAACCGATAATTTCATCATTGATTTCGGAAACGAAGCTAAAGTCAAATTGTCCTCCTATGACCTCGTTAATTCCATAGGTGATAGCTCTCCTAAGTCCGATTAGTTTCCGGTCAATCGCTAAAACTGCGTCAATATCCCCCGGTTCCATAGACCGAATGAGTACTTTCTCTTCTTTACCTTTCATGACAATTACCTCCTTTCAATCTTTTTGGTACAGAATTTCAATTCCATATAGCCAGAATATGCTTAAAAGTTTTGATTATTCCTGTCTGATGCAGTTCCTGGGATAGAAAAGGGTTGATAGTTACAATAGGGTTCCTCTCCTAAATAGTCTCCGCTAAACTCATATGCCCTTGCCCTGCATCCCCCACAAACCTGTCGATATTCACATATCCCGCATTTACCATTGTATCGGTCAAAATCCCTCAGGGATTGAAATACCTTTGAGGTTATCCATATTTCTTTAAGGGTGGTTTTTTTAATATCCCCGCAGTTGAGTTCAAGATAACCGCATGGCTGAACCTGCCCTGTGTGGGATATAAAGCAGAAGGATACCCCACCGAGGCACCCCCGTGTTACAGCATCCAATCCATGGGTTTCAAATGTTATCTTTTTCCCTTCTTCTTTTGCCCTCTGTCGAAGGATACGGTAGTAATGAGGAGCGCATGTAGCCTTTAGATGCAGAGATGTTTTTTCTCTCTGGCTATAAAACCAATGGAGGGTTTTTTCATACTCTTCGGATGGTATCTCATTATCCTTTAATTCTTTTGCTCTGCCAGTAGGGACTATAAGGAATATATGATGAGCAGCGGCTCCCAGTTCAATTGCCAAATCAAAGATATCTGGAAGTTCCCTTATATTGGTACCGGTAACAGTGGTATTTATCTGAAATTCCAGTCCTGCCTTCTTAGCGTATTCTATACCCCTCAGGGCACCTTGAAACGCCCCCTCCACCTGACGAAAACTATCATGGCTTTCTCTCGTTGCTCCATCTATACTGATACTGATCCTTTTGATTCCAGACTGCACCATCTTCCTGGCATTTTCTTCGTCAATAAGGGTACCATTGGGAGCCATAACCATCCTAAGGCCCTTGCTGGTTCCATATTCAGCGATCTCAAATATGTCCTTCCTCATCATTGGTTCCCCACCGGTAAGGATAATTACGGGTTGGCTGAACCCCGCAATGTCATCAATCAGCCTCAGGCATTCTTCAGTTGAAAGTTCCCCGGTGTAAGGTCCCCTTTCAGCAGAGGCACGGCAGTGCATGCAGGATAGATTACAACCCCTTGTAACCTCCCAGGCAATCATTTTTAGTTCAGAATTGTGAGATGTATCTTGAAAAGCTTTATTCATATTAAAATAACTTCAGGAGCTTAAGAGTTGTGGAGTCAAAAATCCTTAACTTTTTAACCCTTTAACTCTTCAACTCTTCAACCCTTTAACACTTTACCCCCCGAGTATCCTTGCTGCCTCTTTCGCAAAATAGGTGATTATCAAGTCTGCGCCAGCCCTTTTTATGCTTAAAAGACATTCCATCATTACCTTTTCTCCATCAATCCAGCCTAGCTTATCAGCAGCCTTGACCATGGCATATTCACCGCTCACATTGTAGGCGGCCACCGGCAGATCAAACTCTTCTTTTATCCTACTTATAATGTCAAGGTAGGCAATGGCAGGCTTCACCATTATTATATCAGCCCCTTCTTCAACATCAAGGCTTACTTCACGAATAGCCTCATCAGAATTAGCAGGGTCCATCTGGTAGGACTTTCGATCCCCAAACTGGGGTGAAGATTCTGCTGCCTCCCTGAAAGGGCCATAAAAGCTGGAGGCATACTTGGCAGCATAGGACATAATCGGGATATTTTCATAGCCATTTTCATCCAGGTATTCCCTTATCTCTGCTACCCTACCATCCATCATGTCAGAAGGTGCTACCATGTCTGCTCCCGCATCCACATGGGACAGAGCCATCCGTGCCAATAATTCCAGTGTGGAATCGTTATCCACATCTCCATCCTTAATTATGCCGCAGTGTCCGTGGCTGGTATATTCACAGAGGCATACATCGGTAATAACTATTATTTCAGGGACATTGTTCTTAATCTCTCTGATTGCTCTTTGTATGATACCTTCTTTAGCATATGCCTCTGAACCTCTTTCGTCTTTCTTCTTGGGTATCCCGAATAACAGTACCGCCGGTATCCCCAGATTGTTGATCTCTTTCATCTCCCCTATGAGGAGGTCTGTGGATAACTGGGATATACCAGGCATGGTTTGTATCGGTCTTTTGACACCTTTTCCGTTGGTAACAAACAGTGGATATATGAGGTCATCTACGGAAAGGGTAGTTTCTCTTATCATACTTCTCAGTCGTTCATTCTTTCTCAACCTTCTTGGGCGGTAATCTGGAAATAACATAATTAAACTCCTATTCAATCCCTATTTCCGCGTCAGTCAGATAACATGCCGGATCAGGGGACCAAAGGTCTCCTGAAACTGCCTCCGCCCTGACTCGGAAGTTCCCTCCACATATACCAAGCCATTTACACCTGGCACACCTTCCCTTGACATAGGGCTTCTTGTCTTTTAGTTTTGCCATTAGCTCGTTTGAGGTATCCATCCATATCTCACTGAATGGCCTTTCTTTAATATTTCCGAAAGAATAGTGCCTCCAGAACTGGTCGGCATGAATGGAGCCATCCCAGCTAACACAGCCTATACCATTGCCGGAGCTATTCCCCTCATTCATCTTTAAGAGTTCCATGACCTCCTCTGCACGCCCGGGGTTTTCCCTCAATACCCTGAGATATAGATAGACGCCATCTGCGTGGTTATCTACAGTGAGCACCTCTTTTGAGATACCCCGGTCAAAAAGCTCTTTTGTCTTATCTATTATAAGATCAATTACCTGTCGTGTTTCTTCATGGGAGAGGTCTTCTTTTACCAATTTGCTGCCTCTGCCGGCATATACCAGATGGTAGAAGCAAACCCTTGGGATATCTTCTTCTTCCAAAAGTTTGAATATCCCCGGAACGTCATGGACATTTCGCTTATTAATAGTAAATCTGATGCCTACTTTAATACCTGCCTCTTTGCAGTTTCTAATGCCAGCGATAGCGGCATTAAAGGCACCCTCCACCCCACGAAACCTATCGTTGGTTTCCATCATGCCGTCGAGGCTAACCCCCACATATGACAGACCGATGGATTGTAATATCTTTGCGATTTCCCTGGTTATAAGTGTTCCGTTGGTTGAAATGACTGCCCTCATTCCCTTTTCAGTGGCATGCCTTGCCAGTTGAAAGATGTCCTTTCTCATAAGGGGTTCACCACCAGAAAACAGGACAACAGGGGCACCAAAATCTGTCAGGTCATCAATCAGTGCTATTCCCTCCTCTGTGTTCAACTCGTCTCCATACTCCCTATCCTTTGAATGGGAATAGCAGTGTATACATCTCAGATTGCATCTCTGCCCTGCGTTCCATACTACTACGGGCTTTTTATCCTTTGAGAACTGCAAGAGGTGAGAAGGGAGTTTCCCTGATTCTCTGCCGTATCTCAAGGGGTCAGAGGGTTCCACTGTTCCGCAATATAGCTTTGATATTCCGATCATGTTTCAGTTCAAACTCCATAAATCAAGGCATGGGCGTTTTCAAAAAATAATCTGTAATTGCCTGTGTAAGAGCAGGTATGGTATAGCTTTCAGGCATAATGTCTGTTTCTATCCCAAGTTTTTTAGCGGTTTCGGCAGTTATGGGGCCTATGGATGCGATAGCTATCCCTTTTATCAATGATGGAAGCTCGTCCCTGTCAAATATCTCAATGAAGTTCCTTACCGTTGAAGAGCTTGTAAAGGTTATAACATCAATCACTCCTTTTTTAAGGAGTCCTTTGATGGTTTCTTTGTCTTCCATTGGTTTAACATTCTTATAGGCGGGTACTACATCAATATTCCCCCCTGAATTACGGATCTCCTCGGGAAGTATCTCTCTCGACTCCTCAGCCCTTGGCAGGAGTATATTCTTTCCCTTGATCCCTCTTTTTTTCAGGCCTTCAGCGATGGCCTCAGCCTTATACTCTTCCGGAACAAAGTCAATTTTAATTCCTGTTCTATCTATCTCTTCTGCTGTCCTGGGCCCGATGGCGCAGATTCTGATGCCTTTTAAATCCCGGATATCCCTGCCCCGCCTTTTCAGCCTTTCAAAAAAGGACCTCACCCCATTCACACTGGTTAAAATCAGCCAGTCATACCTTTCTAAATTTTCAATGGCTTTATCCAGGGCATCAAAACTTCTTGGGGGTTTTACATCAATTGTGGGGAATTCTATCGGCTCAGCACCGTATTCTCTAAGAAGGTTGCTGAATTCACTTGCCTGACTCCTTGCTCTGGTTACTATAATCCTTCTCCCAAATAGTGGTTTCGTTTCAAACCAATTGAGTTTGTCCCTTAACCTGACGACCTCTCCTACTACTGTCACGGCAGGCGGCGTTAAGTTTTTCCCCTTGGCTAATTCTACAATCGTCTCTAAAGTGCCTGTCAGGGTATCCTGCCTTCCAAGTGTCCCCCACCTTATAATAGCAACAGGAGTCGTGGGGTTCCTGCCGTTTTCTATCAGGTTCCTGACGATTTTGGGAAGGTTCTTCACACCCATCAGAAACACCAGTGTCCCTATACCTGTAGAGATTTTATCCCAGGCGATACTGGATTCATCTTTTGTTGGGTCCTCATGTCCCGTAATAAATGCCACATTGGAGGTAAAATCCCGGTGGGTAAGTGGAATGCCTGCATAAGCGGGAACGGAGATTGCAGAGGTTATACCTGGTACTACCTCAAAGCATATCCCACCGGCAGCCAGCTCTTCTGCCTCTTCTCCACCTCTCCCAAACAGAAAAGGGTCTCCCCCTTTAAGACGGGCAACAACTTTACCTTCTTTTGCCCTTTGGATTATAATGCTGTTTATCTGCGATTGGGGATAGGTATGGTCTCCACCCTTTTTCCCTGCATAGATAAGTTCCGAATCTTTTCTAGCATACTCAAGTAATTTAGAATTGGCAAGGTAATCATAGACAACAACGTCTGCCTTTCTAATACATTCGATACCCTTCAGGGTAATCAGACCAGGGTCGCCTGGCCCAGCACCTATAAGATATACATTTCCTTTCTTCAAATTTCCTCTCCAGTTTCTTCTCTATAAATCTGGATAAAGGTTGATAGTAAAGCCAGGACTAATGGGCCAAAGAGTAATCCAAGAATGCCAAACAGTTTGAGACCGCCTAAAACAGCCAGAAATATCATAAGGGATGGAAGGTTGATCCTGTTGCCTATAAGCTTTGGTTTTAGAATATTGTCAATAGACCCCAATACAATTATTGAATAGGCGATTAAGACGATACCTTTTATCACGCTGCCTTTAAGAATCAATATCACTGCAGCAGGTATCCAGATAATAGTCGATCCTATGGCGGGCACAAAAGCAAAAAGAAAGATTAAAAAACCCCAGAATAGAGATGAAGGAACTCCCAGAATAAAGAATATAACGCCGCCTGCAAGACCTTGAAGAAAGGCTGTGGTTAAATTTCCTAACACAATGGCAATAATTGTATCTTCTATCTTTTTTAGGACTTTGTCTTTATATAAGGTCTTAATAGGCAGAAGATTAAGGATGGTATTCTTAATCTCTACCCCATTGTCCAGAAAGTAAAAGACCGAGAAGAGTATTATAACGATGGATATTATAAATGTAACGATGCTCCCGATGATTGTCATTAGACTACTAACAAGGAACCCTGAAACCTGCTTTGCAGTATCAGCCAGTTTGTCCTTTACGTCTTTTTGCTCAATAAAGTCGGATATTTTTTTGCTAAGCCTGCATTTCAAGTCATTTGAATCCTTGTCAGAGCATCCCTTTAGCCCTTCTATCTTGCTGCTGACTATTTGTTCAGTATTTGAGTACAACTGTCCTGCCTGAAGAACCAGGGGGGGAATGAGTGTTGCGAGGAATAAGAGCAGTAACGTAGCACTACTCAAGCTCAATATTATTCCTGCCAGGTTTTTTGATTTTAGTTTTTTTGCCAATCTGTCGTGTAGAGGGAACAGTAGATAAGCGATCAAAGCGCCGACAACGAGAGAAGCCAGATAATCTTTCAAGACAAAAAAAGATAACACTATTAAGAGTAAAAAGAGGATAAAGATTACATATCTCTTTGTTTCTTCCTTCAGCACTTTTTACACCTTTTCTTTACGAAATTTTGCATTTTTATCTTCAACATTGTGACAAAGGGCAATGTCAGCTTTTAACCTTTTTTTCAGTTCAGCAAGGCTTATAACAGGTTCATCTTTACGCTCTGCTATGATTGCAAGATCATGAATATCCTCCAAGAGTTCCTCATAATCTTCAACCGGTAGGATCACTGCTGTTTTCCTGCCTGACTCATTTACTATGAACTGTGTATTCATCTTACAACTCCATTTTTCAAATCTAACATAATAATACCAAAATGGTGACCTGATTTACGCTATCGGGGCAGGCATACCGAAAGTTGCCTGTTTCGTCAAAACAATTTACTGTATGCCATGTTATCTGAAGTTTTGACGGTCTGCCTAATATGCTCTTATGACCGATATCCCAATGAAATCTCTTTTTCCCTATAATTGAAACAAATCTCAAAATCCGAAAAGAAACCTGCCTGACCTAAAAGACCAAATGGCATATCGTCCCATTCATGAGAGTAATACACATCAGCCACAAGTTCAATTTCATTCAATATTAGATGCGTTTTATGGAGATATGCTAATACTGATCCACCTATACCTGAGAAAATTTTCTGTTTCCCTTTATAAACGTTATGTCCTAACGTCTTTGCAATCCACGCAGGGAAAGTACACTCATCTGCCCCAGAATCAACTAATGAATCAAATGTTATCACGCGGTTATCTAAGAATAATTTTATAGGGATGACAGGCCTGTATACATATTTCGCTGGCTTTTGAGTGGGAGGTGTTATTATATACTTCAAGTATGGGAATTTAATCTGCTGCATAATAAATAACTCCTATTCTCATTAGGAATCTTCGTTAATATAGGATCTTTATACCCCTTTTTATTTGCCTCCTCAAGTGCCTCTTCGGGTGTATGCCCTTTACCTAACACCTCTTTTCTATCATAACTCAATGCCACAAAGTAACCTGGATACTTTTTTATGATTGGTGTCATATCTATTGCTTTCATTGACTTTTGCCTCCTCACTTCATTATTTAATATTCTGTCCTATTATACCTTAAAATAAAAGACTGTCAAAATTTCAGATAACGTTTCGGCATATCTGATGTTTGCCGTAGCGTAGCGGAGGCAAATATGGGTGGAGGCTTTTGTATAAAAGCCGTAACCAGATATGCCGTGTTGTACGATGTAATGAAAAGTTTTTAATTTTGCGGTAGTAAAATATCGCCAAATTAATTTTTAATTTTTACATCCTTCCAAGAATATTGAGCACCTTCATATAATCCTCTAATAACTACGACTAAACGAAATTGGGCTTCCTCGGCTAAACTATTCATTCCTAGTTGCTCACAAAAAGTAAAAACGAGAGGGCCCAACATCAATTTTTGTTTCCAAGCATTTTCTGACCATAACCTATGATTGACTCTTGCAATACTATCATCGTTTTCAATACCTAATTTTTTTGCAACTTCAATATTCTTGGCGGTTAAATCTTCTCTCATGTTGTAATTAAAGCTCAAATTCATTTTGCCCTGAGATGTAAGCCAATGCAGGGTAACGCTATCAATCATATTGTTGTAGGGCTCCATCCCACTCCAAATGTCATTTTTGCCTTTTTCATGCAAATACTTCTTTGTAAAAACACTTTGAGCAACAACATTTTCTCCGCTAATGAATTTGTGCGTCCATGCAAGGGCAAATAATTCAAACCTTATAATAATCAACTCATTGGCCAGTTTCTGTTTATCGACTTTGTTAAATGTTGGGGCAACCTCGACCACCTCTTTAATTACAACGTCAGAAAATGCGGAGCCTACTTCCATATCACCGATTTTTGGATTCAAAATTTGATTGTCGTAAAAATCACGACAAAAATCTTCTACGCTAACTTTTTTCTTAAAAAATGACATATTGTTTGTAAAAATTATAAATTAATTTGGCGATAAATCTCTGAAAGAGATTTTAAAACTTTTCATTATTTCGTACAACTTGTTCACAAGCGTAATAAGTTCGTTTATCCTTTCAAAATTGGGGTTATAGACGAACCTGTTTCGTCTATCCCGATTCTGGCTGAAAAGCCAGAATCCCCCTATCCTATAACTTTTTATTTTAGTTATCACCTACTTCTTTCAGGTCTATACTATCCAGTGGACTTCTGATCTTTCCAAGGCTTTTTGTGCTAACATGGGTATATATCTCGGTCGTCTTGCTGTCCTTATGCCCCAATAATTCTTGAATATACCTCAAGTCCGTTCCTCCTTCCAGCAAATGTGTAGCAAAGCTGTGCCTGAGACCGTGTACTGTTATTTCTTTCTTATGCCGGCTCTTTCACATGCCTGCTCAAATATCTTCTGAACACTTCTTATTGAAAGATATCTACCATCCCTTGCACCTCCGAAAAGCCATTTTTCAGGTCTGTATTTCTTCCAGTATTGCTTCAGGATTTCCAAAGCTTTTTCTGAAAGTAGGGTGTATCTGTCCTTCCTGCCTTTTGCCCCCTTGATATGTATGAGCATCCTCTTGCTATCAATGTCTTCTGTTTCTAATTTTACAACCTCCCCAACCCGCAATCCTGCAGAATATACAAGCATCAGGATTGCCCTGTGTTTTAGATTGTCTACTGAATTAATGATTTTTCCAACCTCTTCTTTACTTAAAACGACAGGCAACTTTTTGTCTTTTCGGGGCCTTTTGACTTCATACACAAATTTCTTCTTTAGTATGGTGCCATAATAAAACTTCAGGGCATTGATAGCCTGGTTTAGTGTGGATGTTGCAGATTGTTTTTCTTCTGCAAGGTGGAGTAGGTAGTCTTTTATGTCGTTGTCATTGACATCAAGAGGCTTTTTGTCAAGAAAGTTGAGTAAATCCCTGTTGTAATAGAGATAAGCCTTAACAGTCTTAGAACTGTATTTTCTTGAAACGAGTTCTCTCCTCAAGTCTTCAAAGGCTAACTCCCCTCTCTCCCCTCTTAAATTAAGAGGGGATGGGGGAGTTAGAGCAGGATCATATGGAAAGGAAACTGCTATTATGTTTGGGCTATCCTTACTGACTGTTACTACCCCATAACTGATACCTCTATTGGAGAAATGAGTATTTCTATAGCAATTATTGCTTAGCTCCCTTATAGTGTCAAGGTTTTTCTTATCCCCCAAACCTTGCCTTTTTACCCTGTCTGTAGTATTTATTAAAAAACCTCATTTTTTCAAATAGCTAGAATACTTTTCCCCAAAGACTGTGGATAAGTTGTGGATAACTGAGTAATGAAACCACCTAACACCTCAAAAATTGAGGGGTTTTACCTGTTTGCCTACTTTTTGGTCAACTAAAATTGTCGAATAATATCGTTATGTTATAAAATTTTATTTTGTTATAAAGAGGTTAGGGTATATTCTTTTTAGTAAGTTAGAATTTATCAACAGAGATACAATCCTTGGGCTGGTTTTATCATCTTTACCAGGGAGGTTGTGAGAAGGTAAAATGAAAGGAGCGCATCTTTAAATGGAGATAAGGGTCTACTATGAGGATACCGATTGTGGTGGTGTGGTATACTATGCTAATTATCTTAAGTACTTTGAAAGAGCCAGAACGGAATTTCTTAGAGACAGGGGACAGCCACTTAAAGACTATATGGAGAAAGGCATTGGGTTCATTGTGGTAAGGGCAGAGGTGGATTATAGGTTCCCCGCAAGGTATAATGACGTACTGGATATAACAACAGCGGTTTCAAATATAACCAGAGCCAGTTTTGTTATGGAGTACACTGTCTTGAGAAAGGAGGATGAAAAACTCCTTGCTTCAGGAATGACCAGGCTGGCATGTATTAATAAGAAAGGTAAACCTATAAGGATTCCTGACAGTCTACTGAGGATATTGGGCAATTAGACTGATATAAAAAGAGGCTGGTAATCCTCTAATTCAACGGCTATCCGTTCTTTGTGAAAACCGGTGTCCCCCAGCATAAACTCTGATGCCTTCGTACGTATGAAGTAAAGACCGAGGTCCAGCTCTTCGGTAAATCCTATGGCTCCGTGAACCTTGATCCCTTCAACACATGTCCGTTTGTATACCTCATTAGCCTTTGCTTTGGCCATAGACGTCAGCAAACGAGAGGGTGTCCCCGCGCTTATATGCCATGCTGCCTCGTAAACCAGTCGCCGCAATCCTTCGACATCGATGAATACCCCGGCCAATTTGTGTTGAATTGCCTGGAAGGAACCAATGGGCTTATCGAACTGCACCCTCTCTTTAGCATAGCTATTTGCCATTTCCAGCACGAATTGGGCTCCGCCCAACATTTCTGCACATTTTAGGACAGATACCCTTTGAAGGAGGAATTCCACGATCTCCCATCCCTTGCCTGCCTCTCCCAAAACATTGTCTTTAGGAACCCGTACTTTATCGAACACGACCTCGCACTGCTTATCATATGCCGTAGTAGGGATGACTTCCGTTTTTATCCCCTGGCTCCCTGCATCAACAATGAGCACCGTGATTCGCTCCTGGCTTGTTCGAGCAACTACCAGGAAACGGTCGGCTACATTCGCATAGGGTACGAATAGCTTTGTGCCCTCAAGAATGTAATCCTCCTGTGAAGAAATGGCACGAAGTCCCACTCCCGATGGCTCGTAGTCGGCCGATGGTTCTGTTAATGCAAGGGTCCATATCTCCTCCCCGCAGGCGATTTTTGGCAGGAACCTCTTCTTTTGCTCTGAAGTTCCGTATTCGAGTATAGGAAGCGAACAGAGGGCAACCGTGTTGAAGAAGGGGGCTGGGAGAATATTCCTGCCCATCTCCTCCATCAGGATCGTGAGAGCAAAAAAATCCATTCCAGTTCCTTCATACTCCTCAGGCAAGATGAGTCCCATCCAGCCCATCTCTGCCATTCTGCTCCACAGCTCAGGATCATAACCTTTCTCGTCTTTTTTAAACTCTCTTACTTTGTCCTTAGGACACTCTTTTTCCAGGAACTTTCTTGCCGAATCTATTATCATCACTTGGTCTTCTGAAAAATCAAAGTCCATCCGTCTCTACCCCCTCTCAATATGATTTGGGTAACTTCAGTCCAAACTGGCCGATGATATTCAACTCTATCTCGTCTGTCCCCGCAGCGAATGCAAATCCGGGGAACAACCAGAAAAGTCTTTCCATGTGGCCATGCAGCTTAGTCCATTTGCAGCTTCGACTCAATGGGTCTATTTGTGAGTAGCCCCCCATGATCTCCGTCCCAAGCATCGCCAGCCGCTCCAATATGTAGTCATTGAAGACCTTGTCCCTTGACGGTTCATAGACGGGTGAGGCTCCCTTGCTCATTTTCCAGATGGTTTCGTAGCCGAGTACCTTTTGGGTCTCAATTTCGATAGCGATGTCGGCCAATTTGTGGCGTATTTCCCCTTCCCGGAAAAGACCATTTTCCCTGGCATACACGATAAGCTCGTCAAGTATCCTTTTATTATACCCGTAACATCTGCCGGCAATGCTTCCTCTTTCGTAACCCAGTGAGTGCATTAACTGGTACCATCCATTGTTCTCCTTACCTACCAGGTTGGCAGCGGGGACTCTTAAATCATCGAAGAAGACTTCATTGAATATGTGGAGTCCCACATAGTTTATAAGGGGTCTTATCGTAATTCCCTTGCTTTTCATATCCACGACAAAGACACTGATTCCATTGTGCGGCTTGGCGGCGTTCGGGTCTGTTTTTACTGCGAGCCAGCACCATCTTGCCCTGTGGGCAGCGCTGGTCCATATCTTTTGTCCGTTGATAACGTATTCGTCCCCTTCCCTCACTGCACGGGTCCGTATCTTGGCAAAATCACTGCCAGCATTAGGTTCGCTGTATGCAGTGCACCAGATACCATCCGGCTCTCCTGATGCAATGAGTGGGAGGTATTTCTTCTTTTGTTCCTCTGATCCAAACATCATGAGGGAAGGGCCTACCCAGTCAACTCCGCCTATCCCCATTGTAACACCTGGTATCCCCCAGTATGATGCCTCCTCAGAATATACCAATTGCTCCCAAAGGGAAGCACCCTTGCCCCCATATTCTTCGGGCCAGGACATGGTTAGCCACCCTCTTTCCGCAAGCTTCTTTGCTATGGACATAGTAAATTCCCAGTCCTCGTCTTCGCTTTCCTCTTCCAACATTGTTGAAAGCCATCCGAAAGGCAGCTCCTTTTTTGCAAACTCTCGGATCTCCTTCCTTAGCTTCTCCTCTTTTTCGCCAAATTTAAAATCCATCGTGCCCCTAACCTCCTCTCAAAACGTTTAGCATACAAAATATGATGGGTTTGCCGAGGTTGAGTATTTAGAGCAAAGAATAGTTTTTTTTGAACGGCAATGTCAAGTAAAAAATCAGTTCTGCGACAAACTTCCTTCTTCCTTTTCACAGAAGAAAGTGGTATTATTTTATGTACAAATCTTAGGTACTTATCAGGTTCTTGCGATATAATCATAAAGTGAGGTATGTCTGATGGATAGAGATATTGAGAAGTTAAACAATGAGAAGGGGAAAGTAGTTGGATATGAGGGAATAAACACCTATGTTACAGATAGGAAAAACATAGAGCATGAACTGCGAAAAGCCAATGATTTTTTTAAAAACCTTATTGATAGCTCAGTAGACGGGATAATTGTTGCTGATATAAAAGGTAATATAGTTATCTTTAATAAAGTAGCTGCGAAACTGTTGGGATATAAAGCTTCAGAGGTGATTGGAAAGCTGCACATAACAGGTCTATATCCTCCAGGTGTTGCCAAAGATATTATGAGAAAGTTAAGAAGCCAGGAATTCGGAGGTACAGGGAAGTTAGAGACAACTCAGAGTACTCTGGTTGACAGAGATGGAGAACATATACCCATAAACATCTCAGCTGCCATAGTCTATGAGGATAGAAAGGAGATAGCGACTGTTGGCATATTCACCGACCTGAGAGAAAAATTGAGGATGGAGAGAGAACTCAGGGCATCCGAAGAGGATTATAAAAGTTTGTTTGAACACGTGCGCTGTGGTGTTTACATAAGCAGTAAAAAGGGGAAGTTCATAGATGCCAATCAGGCTCTTCTGGATATGCTGGGTTACAAAAGCAAAGAGGAATTTCTGGAGATTGATATAACCAGAGACCTCTATTTGATGCCCGAAGACCGTCAAAGATTTCAGGAGATGATCGAGCGAAACGGTCATGTAATAGATTATGAAGTTGATTTTAAACGGAAAGATGGGAAGGCTATTTCGGTTTTGCTCACAAGCCATGTTCGCTATGATCAGGATGGTAATGTAGTAGGGTACGAAGGGATCAATGTGGATCAATCTCAGCGAAAAGAGATGGAGAAAAAGCTCAAGGAGGCCCACGATTTTCTGAACAAGACTATACATAGTTCACCAAACCCCATTATGGCGACCGATATGAAAGGGAATATCATCATCTGGAACCGGGCTGCCGAAGAAGCCCTTGGATGTAAGGCAGAGGACGTAGTTGGTAAGACGAACATCGAAAAGGTTTATTCAGAAGGGGATGCCAGAAAAGTAATGCAAATGATGCGGGGTCCAGAGTATGGTAGTGTGGGCAAATTGAGGGCATACCCCATAACCTATGTGAGACAGGATGGCCAGATTGTTGAGGGGAACCTTTCGGCATCCATTATTTACGATGCAAAAGGGAATGAAGTTGCTTCTGTAGGAATATTTGTAGACCTGGGGGAGAGCCTGGAGATGGAACGAAGGCTGAGACAGACGCAGGAACAGCTATTGCAGTCAGAAAAACTGGCGGCTATGGGACGTCTGACTTCTCAGATTGCCCATGAACTAAACAATCCCCTCTATGGAATCATGAATACCCTGGAGTTGATGAAGACGGAGATTTCTCCTGAGAACAAGAGAAGAAAGATTCTAGATATGGCACTTTCCGAGACAGTAAGACTGTCCGAGCTGCTCCGCAAGATGCTCTCTTTTTCCAGACCTGATGAGGAAGAAAAGCATTCTATAGACATCAATATAATACTTGATGAGATACTGCTTCTCTATGAGAAACAACTGCGGGAACACACTATTCGGGTCTCTTCCTCTTTTGCAGAGGGTTTGGGAAAGGTTTATGCATCAAAGAATCAACTCAGGCAGGTCTTTCTCAATATAATTTCGAACGCTCGAGATGCCATGCCAGAAGGTGGAACTTTAACAGTGAAGACTAATGGTGGTAAAGACAATGTCCGGATTCAGATATCCGATACCGGCATCGGTATAAAAGAAGAAAATCTCAATAAGATTTTTGATGCCTTCTTTACTACTAAAGATGGTGCAAGAGATACTGGTCTTGGACTGTCTGTTTGCTATGGGTTTGTAAAAGACCATGGAGGTGATATTAAAGTGGAAAGCAAGGTAGGTTCTGGAACAACCTTTACCATCAGTCTGCCTGTTCTTATTCCTTCCCCATAATCCTTCCCTATAATCCTGGCGCAATAGAAAAATCGAAAATAACCAAAATTTTACTTGACAATCAATAGTAGAAATAAATATAATAATTATAAAAATAAAGAATATATTTTACAATCACTCAAAAATTTTGCTTGACAATTGGTAAAAATTATAATAATCTAAAATATAGTAATAATAGAAAACCAAAGGAGCCCATTTGATGGATGCTGTATTAACTGTTTTCAAGGCCAGCAAATACTGTAATGTCTCTCCCAAGACCATTATCAACTGGATAGATTCTGGCTATATTAAGGCATACAAGACCGTGGGGGGGCATCGTCGTATAAAAAAGCTAGACCTCGAAGACTTTATGCAAAGGCAGGGAATTCCAATCCCCGAAGAGGAACAAATGGAAGAGAGAAAGAGAATACTCGTGGTGGATGATGACCCCATCATCGTTGAAACGATTGTTCAAGCCTTGGAAGAGGATGAACATGATTATGAGGTTATTTCTGCTTCCGATGGGTTTGAGGCCGGTCTCCAGGTAAGTCACTTCAAACCGCACCTTTTAATACTGGATATCATGATGCCCGATATTAAGGGGTATGAGGTGTGCAAGAAGATTAAGTCCAGTGAAGCTACCAGGCACATGGTTATTATTGTCTTGTCAGCGTATCTGGACGAAGAGAAATTCAGGATGATGAAGGAGTACGGTGCAGACGTGTGTTTTTCCAAGCCTTTGCCTCTGCCCCAGTTGAAGCAAGAGGTGAGCCGGTTATTGGGATTGTCCTGATTCATACACCCATTTATGTGTCAATGACAGGAGATTACCTTCCAGAACGGTAAAGGAGTTGCTGATGAAGTTAAGAGAAGCTTTGGCAAAAGGTAAATTTCTGGTTACGACTGAGATCCAGTCACCTATCGATGAGGAGCCGGAAGAACTTGTCAAGACTTTCAATCTGGTGCGAGGGCGTATTGACGGGGTTTCCGTATCAGAGGTTGAGATTGAAGGGATAGTAGGAGATACGATTAAGACGTGTGAAGTTCTGAAGCGGAACCAATTTGAGGCTATATATCAGACTTCAACGCGGCAAAAGAACCGCTTACAACTACAAAAGGACCTCATACTTGCCCATGAAGCAGGTGTAGAAAACCTCCTTGTATTTACTGAAGACTACAGGATTACAGGGGATAGTCTTCAGGAGATAATGTTTTTCCATGTGGATTCGGGGAAATTAACCTCTGTACTGGAACATATGCGGGAAGGAGAGACAGTTGATGGTAAAGGACTCCCCTTTAAAACCGACTTTGTACTGGGTTCTGGCGTGGAGTGCTCATGGGGAAAGAACGTCCCGGAACTGGAGATGAAAGAAATGGAGGAGATGACCAGGATAGGTACCGGGTACTTTTTAACAACACCGGTATTTGATCTGGATCGGTTTGAAAAATTCGTGAAGACTGTCGAGACCTTCATGATTCCGGTAATTGCAGAAGTAATGATTCTAAGGACGGCCGGCATGGGCCAATTTCTCAACCGACACTTCAAGTCAGGATTGGTGCCAGAGTGGGTTATCCAAAAACTCGCCAAAGCCTCAGACAAGCAAAAGGCCAGTATAGACCTTTTTGCTGATATAGTAACAGGACTTAAAGGCATCTGTCAGGGGATTCATATTATAACCATCGGGGGGGAAGAAAAACTCAGATACTATCTTGATGCGGCGAAACTCAGATAGTTAAAAAACAGAAATCAGAAATCAGGAGTCAGGAGCAGTTGATGGAAAACATCACTCTTTCCATTAATGGAAAAAATGTCAGTTGTCAACCGGGAACAAGTATCTTAGAAGCTGCGGAGCAGCACGGTATAGAGATTCCAAAGCTCTGTTATCACCCTGACCTTAAACCGTTTGGTGCCTGCCGTCTATGCCTGGTAGAAGATGTTAAGGCAGGACGTATCATGGCGTCATGTGTTACGCCAGCGGCCCCGGACATGAGTATCCTGACAGAGTCACCCCGTATAAATAAGCACAGGCGGAATATAGTCAGACTGATGATTGCCGAACATCCTGAATCCTGTATCTTCTGCAGCAAAGGGAACCGCTGTCAGTTGCGTCAGATAGCCGCTAAGCTTGGTATAGGGGAGACAAACCTTTACCCTATGCCCAACTACAAACCACTGGAACAGGCAAATCCTTTCATTATCAGGGATCTCTCCAAATGTATCCTGTGTGGAAAGTGTATCAGGGCAGACCATGAGCTGGTTGTTGTGGGGGCAATAGATTACAATATGAGAGGCTTTAAATCCCGTCCTGCCACGCTTTATGATCTGGGCTTGGAGCTTTCTGACTGTACCTTCTGCGGCACCTGTGTGTCAATGTGTCCTACCGGGGCATTGGCACCAAATAATAAGCGTTACGTAGGTACTCCTCAGAGGGAATCTCGTTCTATCTGCGGATTCTGTGGTGTAGGCTGTTCTCTGGCTATGGGGGTTGTGGATGAACAGATTATAGAGGTTAACCCATCACACCTATCCGGCACTGTTAATGGGGCATCCCTCTGTGTGAGGGGCCACTTTGCACATGACTTTCTCAATGCCGGTGAACGGTTGAGCAGTCCTTTGGTTCGCAAAGATGGCGAACTGGTTTCTGCCTCATGGGGTGAGACACTGGAAGTTGTTGCAAGACGGCTTCTTGAGATCAAACGGGAAAACGGACCACAAAACGTGGCATTTCTAGGATCCTCCAAATGCACAAATGAGGAAAACTACCTCTTTCAGAAGATAGCAAGGGTCGTCCTTGAAACAAATAACGTGGACAATGGTGGCTATATATCCGGACAGTCCCTCCTGAATCTCATTGATGAAAAAACAGATGGAAGGTACCGTATTCAGCCTCTTACTCAACTGGAGAAAGAGGATGCCATTTTTGTTATTGGTGCAGACCCAAATCACTCGGTTCCTGTTATGAGCTATTATCTCAAAAGGGCTGCAAAGAAGGGTATCCCATTAATAGTTGCTGATCCAAGGCGTACGGAATTGGTGGACTTCTCATCTATCTGGCTCCGTGTTTTTCCCGGTAGCGACCTTGAATTAATCAACGCTCTGGCTTTGCTGCTATACCAGAAAAAGGCATATGCCTCTGATTTCATAATCCAGTTTACAGAGGGGTTTGACCTGTACCGTCGCGGGCTTTCTTCCCTCGACCTTGACAGAAGTAGCCGTATAACGTCCATAGAAAGGAGAACCCTTGAAGAGACCGCCGAATTGTTGCATGGAAAAAAGATTGCCTTTGTGGTTGGGCACGGAATCCTGCAACAGAGATATGGGCGCGAGTCCCTGGATGCTGTCATCAACCTGTTATTGATGACCGGAAGCCTTGGGCCTGATGGTATTGGTTTATATGTTGTTGCAAGGGAAAACAATCAGTCGGGTGCACGGGATATGGGGGCAGTGCCATACGGACTGCCGGGTGGTCAGTTTCTGAGTAGTGATTTAGCCCGAAAACAATGGGAACGGCTATGGCAGGCAAAGATTTCACCTGATGAAGGACTCAATATGATTCGTATGATCGAGGAAGCCGAAAAAAGCAACCTGAAAGCATTGTACATCATGGGAGAGAACCCCCTCCGCAGTCTCCCTCAACCTGATCGGGTTCGCAGTGCCCTGGAGAAATTGGATTTTGTCGTGGTTCAAGATATCTTTGCAAACGAAACTGCTGGAATTGCAGATGTGGTTCTGCCAGGCGCCGCTTTCTGCGAAAAGGGCGGTTCATTTACGAATATGGAAGGAAGGATTCAAACTTTTACACCCGTGGTACTTCCCCCGGGAGATGCCAAGCCTGACTGGGAAATCCTGGCACTTCTTGCTGAAAAAATGGGGTATTCCAAACACTACAGTTCTCTGGAAAGGGTGACGGAAGAAATCGTTGGGTCTGTACCTATGTATGCTAGTCCAGACGGGCATGGGTACACGCCCTGGATCAGGGAAACTAGTGAAAAGGCTCGCTTCCGCCACGATGGGAAAGGAGATCTGATTCCTTTTTCTCCTGTTGTTTCCACCGAAGATGAAGTGTCTGATGATGCGTATCCTTTAACGGCTATCCTCGGATCTTACCGTTATCATTTGGGAAGCGGTACCCGGACGAGCCGTTCCAAGCGTATTCAGGAGTTTGATTCAAAGGGAGAGATAGAGATATCCCCCATAGATGGGACAAAATTAAATTTGCATAATGGGGACGCTGTTCGGGTCCTTTCCCGCTATGGTGTTCTGACAAGGAGGATCAGGCTGGAAGACAGCCTGAGAGCAGGGCTGATATACGTGCCCGTGGCTTTTAATGACAACGATTCACGGAATCTTATCGACTTGGTCCAACTTTTCAGCCATGACTCATTGGGCTGGAAGACCTGTCGAGTTAAACTTGAGAAGGTTTAGGGGTAGGGGAGAAAACGAATGAAGCCGAAAGAAATCGATTGGGACAAACTCACCTCCATCATCGCCGAACACAGGGACGAGAAATGGGGGCTCATCCCTCTGCTGCAGGATATTCAGGAAACGTTCGGCTATATCCCGCCAGAGTCCATCAATTTGATTGCCAATGCCATGAGACTCTTTCCAACTGAGGTTCAGGGGGTAATCTCTTTTTACGCAGGATTTTCCATAAAGCCTAAGGGGAAATACGTACTCAGGGTATGCCGCGGGACGGCATGTCACGTCAAAGGTGGCCGGAGTATTCTGAGATTGGTAAAGAGAGAGCTGGCGCTGGATGAGGGAGAGACTACCTCTGATTATCAGTTTACCCTTGAGACCACCGCCTGTCTTGGGGCATGTGCCCTTGCACCTACCATGATGGTCAATAGAGCCTACTTTGGAAAACTCTCTCCACCAAAGGTAACTAACATACTGGTCGAGTACGGTAAAGAGAAGAAAGAAAAATTAAAGGATGTTAGAGATGAAGAAGATTGAAAGCCCTTCATATCTGGAGACCCTTCGGCAAAACATTCTCAGTAAACGTGATCCCAGAAGGCAGGTTGTCAAAGTATGCTGCAGCACAGGATGCCGTGCCGGAGGATCTCTAAAAATCATTGATGCCTTCAAACAAGAACTCACCAGCAGTGGCTTAGAAGATAAGATAGAAATAAAGAAAACAGGTTGCAGAGGTTTCTGTGAAAATGGCCCGGTTATGGCTGTTGATCCTGATAATATCTTTTATAACAAAGTCGAGCCGGATGATGTACCTGAGATTGTCGCCGAAACCCTTATCCATGGCAAACCTGTGGATCGACTCCTATATACAGATCCTGAGAGTAAGGAGAAGATTACATGTGAAAAAGATGTCCCCTTTTTCGGCAAACAGGTGAGGAGGGTACTTGCCAATTGCGGGCAGATTGATCCTACCAATATTGAGGATTACATCGCCGCCGGAGGATATGGAGCCATTGCCAAAGCCCTTTCCGTTATGACACCAGAGGAAGTAATAGATCATGTTACAGCCGCAAAACTGAGAGGCAGGGGTGGTGCCGGTTTTCCGACAGGGCTGAAATGGAAATTTGCCCGTCAGGCATCGGGACGACCTAAATATATAATCTGTAATGCTGATGAAGGAGACCCCGGAGCGTTTATGGACCGTTCAGTTCTGGAAGGGGACCCTCATGCTGTCCTTGAGGGGATGCTCATCGGAGCATATGCCATAGGGGCAGAATATGGGTACATTTATGTGAGGGAGGAATACCCCATTGCAGTCGAGCACTTGAGTATTGCTTTAGAACAGATGAGAGAGCGGGGACTTTTGGGGGAAAATATCCTGGGAGCTGGATTCAATCTTGACATTTCCCTGAAGAAGGGTGCAGGGGCATTTGTCTGTGGCGAGGAAACTGCCCTGATGGCATCAATTGAGGGAAAACGGGGAATGCCAAGAGCAAGACCGCCGTTTCCTGCTCAGGCAGGACTGGATGGAAAACCCAGCAATATCAATAATGTAGAGACCTGGGCGAATGTCCCGTTGATTATCAAAAATGGGGTTGAGTGGTATACAGAGATAGGTACAGAAAAGAGTAAAGGCACGAAGATATTCTCGCTGGTAGGTAAGGTGAATAACACCGGGCTGGTGGAGGTCCCCATTGGCGTGACCATGAAAGAAGTGGTCTTCGATATTGGAGGGGGTATCCTCAAGGGGAGAAAGTTCAAGGCGGTGCAGATGGGTGGACCATCGGGCGGATGTGTACCTGCTCAGTATCTGAATTTGCCTATAGATTACGATACCCTGCAGCGGATAGGTGCGATTATGGGATCAGGTGGGATGGTGGTCATGGATGAAAACAACTGTATGGTGGAGATCGCCCGGTTTTTCCTGAGTTTTACCCAGGCTGAATCGTGCGGGAAGTGTGCCCCATGTCGTGTGGGTACAACCCAGCTACTGGAGATACTGACCCGCATCACCCAGGGCAGAGGTCAGCTTGAGGATATAAAGACCATCCAGGAACTTGGAGAGACGATTACAGAATCATCCCTTTGCGGGCTTGGGCAGACATGCCCCAAACCAGCCCTTTCTACCCTGAACTATTTCATGAAGGAATATGAAGACCACATCCTGGAACACCGCTGTGCAGGGGCAACATGTGATTCTATGGTTATTTCAGCCTGCCAGCATGCCTGTCCTGCAGGAATTGATGTGCCAAACTATGTGGCAGCTATAGCAAGTAGCAATTACGAGAATGCCGTGGAGATTATCCGGGAGAGGAATCCCTTTCCTGCCGTGTGCGGCCGTATCTGCATCCATCCATGTGAGTTGAAGTGCCGTAGGGGTGAGTTGGACGACCCCGTGGCTATCAGATCACTCAAGCGTTTTGCTTCGGACTGGTACTTCGAACACATAGGACGGGCAATCGAGCCTTTTCCGGTAACTAAAGATGAAAAAATTGCCGTGGTGGGCGCAGGGCCCGCTGGTTTAACCTGTGCCTATTTTCTTGCCAAGATGGGTTATAGGGTTACGGTATTCGAGGCACAATCGGTTGCCGGCGGAATGCTGGGGATTGCTGTCCCTGAGTTTCGCCTCCCGCGGAAGGTCATTGAAGAAGAGGTTAAATATATCGAGAGCTGTGGGGTAGAGATCCGTTATAACTCTCCTATTGATGCCCGGCATACAGTCAATGACCTGATGGCAGAAGGGTATGGCGCTGTTTTTATTGCAGCGGGCGCTCAGGCAAGTCTTCGGATCGAGATCGCAGGCGAAGAAGAGGGACTGGAAGGACTCTATTACGGTCTTCAGTTTTTGAGAGATATAAGACTGGGCAAGAATATGGAACTGAAAGGAAAGGTTATTGTAATAGGGGGAGGCAATGTAGCTTTTGACGTTGCCAGAACCGCCTTGCGGGTTGGCGCATCGGATGTTCAGATATTCTATCGGAGAACCAAAGAAGAGATGCCGGCATGGGAAAAAGACATTGAGGAGGCTGTTGAAGAAGGGGTCGTTATCAACCCTTCCTGGGCACCGAAGCGGATCATACATCGGCACGGGAAGGTAACCGGTATGGAGTTCGCACGCAGCATCACCGTCTTCGACGAAGAAGGCCGTTCCCGTATTAGTGTGGATGAGGAGACAACACTGATGGTGGATGCTGAAGCCGTGATTATTTCCGTTGGACAGGCACCTGACATATCTTTCCTGTCTGAAGACAGCCAGCTTGAGCGAGCCCTGTGGGGCAGTCTGGAGGTGGAAGAAAACCGTCTGGCGACAAATGTCCCGGGAGTCTTTGCAGGGGGCGATTTTACTACAGGTCCAAGTGTTGTGATAAATGCCATAGCCCTGGGGAGGAGGGCATCCATTGCTATAGATAAATACCTTCAAGGTGATACAGGTCGCATAGAGATCATAGATGAGAAAACATCCATGAAGGAGGATGCAGGCCTGGCGCTGGACGAGGAAACAACTGAAGAAATGCCAAGAATCGATACCGAACTCGAAAGACCGGAGGAAAGGGTGAAAGACTTCCGGGAGGTTGAGAAAGGCTTTTCTAAAGAGCAGGCCTACCGTGAGGCTATGAGATGCCTTAGATGTGACCTGGAAAAAGAGAGGGCAACAATATGATCAGATCTATTACACAACAAAAATCAGAAGAGGAGATTCTGCGGCTTCTCGAGGGATTGGGAAGAGTTTTCATAATAGGATGTGGGACATGTGTTACTTTAACACACACAGGTGGAGAGCCTGAAGTAGAAGCCATGAAGGAAAAGCTATCAGATAAGGGCAAGCTAATTACCGGAGGTGTGGTGTTACCTGTTGCTTGTGACAACTTGACCGGAGATGCCTTGACTAAATACGGTCAACAGATAGCCCAGGCAGATGTGCTTTTCATTATGACCTGTGCCTTCGGTGTTCAAACGGTGGCAAAACAGTTAAAGAAGCTTGTTGTCCCTGCCCTGGATACGCTATTTATCGGTAAAGAAACTGCTTTAGGTCAGTTTAATGAGATATGCCTCCAGTGCGGGGCATGCATACTTGGTGAAACAGGCGGAATTTGCCCAGTTACTTCGTGCCACAAGGGTTTAGTGAATGGACCCTGTGGTGGCACCAATAATGGAAAGTGTGAGATAGACAGCGCAAAAGACTGCGCCTGGACCTTGATATATTATCGATTAAAGGACTTAGGTACTCTGGATACCATGAGAAGATTTCAGCAACCAAGGAATCACCAGGGAGAGCCTAAACCCGGGAAATTAGTGATTTCAGCATCTTAGGGCAAGGTTTCAATGAAGTCTAACGAGTTCACAGTGAAAAATTCCCTTTTCCGCTCTCTGGTGCAGGTTTTAAAAACGGTTCACGGCTTAGCTATTTAACTGTGAACTGTAAACTGTAAACGTTTTAATACTTTCTAGAAGGAAAGGATTTAAAGATTATGGCTTCCTCATTTAAAAAGGCACTGGAATCGGGCAAATTTGTGGTTACCTCTGAGGTAGCACCACCGAAAGGGACAAATCTGGAGAAGATGGTCCACCATATCGAGCTTCTGAAAGATAAGGTGGATGGTATAAACATTACAGATCATCAGAGTTCGGTTATGCGGTTTCCTTCCCTGGGAGGTGCCATCCTGATCAAAGAGATGGGCGGAGAACCCATATTGCAGATGACCTGTAGGGATCGGAACCGGTTGGCATTACAGGCAGACCTTCTCTTTGCGTCAAGCAGAGGGGTTCATAATGTCCTTTGTCTCACGGGTGATTCGGTCCTTCTGGGTGACCACAAGGAAGCAAAGAGCGTCTTTGACCTGGATTCGAGTCAGTTGCTAGCGGCAGTCAGAAGATTAGAAAGGGGTAAAGACCTGGCAGGGAACGAACTGGATGGGGGTGTCTCTTTTTGTGCCGGTGCTATAGTTACGCCCGAGGCTGACCCTCTCGAGCCTCAGCTAATAAAATTTGAAAAGAAGATTGAGGCAGGCGCCGAGTTTATCCAAACCCAGGCAGTATATGATCTCGACAGGTTTAAACAATTTATGGACTACGCCAGACAGTTTCCCGCAAAGATCCTCGCCGGCATCATTCTGCTAACCTCCGCTCCTATGGCACGGTTTATGAATAAGAATGTAGCCGGAGTCAACGTACCACAGGGGCTTATCGATGAAATGGCATCTGCGCCCAAAGGCAGGGCTATAGAAAAGGGTATAGAGATTGCAGGCCGGATGATTATGCGGGTTCAGGAGGAGAGAATGTGTGACGGCGTTCACATCATGGCTATAGGCAGAGAGGAGCTGGTGCCCGATATCATGGCCGCTGCAGGATTGACGGCTTCGTAAAAAGTCCATCTGCGGCGTTGCGCTGCATCCCTCGTCGTTACAGCGTAACTATAAGTACGCTTCACTCCTCGTGATTTGCGCGCCTTGCATCTGGAGCTTTTTACTGTGCCGTTTGATTTTTGACTTTTTACGACTTAATCAAGATTGATCTGAGAATGAAAAAGTAACCCCCTCGTATAACCAACCCGCCATATCCCTAAGAATATAAATTTGGTATTGAACAACTTCAAAAATCGAGTAATATCACATAGATTTGTCAACACAATTTAAATTTGAATACTGTCCCGAATAAATCAGATATGATCTGCCCTTTTTTCTAAGAATAGGCTTATATTGAACTAGAAAATTTCCCGATATTTTGAGCATAGTATGTTAAACAGAAACTTGATAACATGACGAAGGGTATATTATCCAGGAACTAATTATAATTTAATTTAGGTGATTATAAAAGATTTGGCACCAAATTTGTGATATATTTTGTTATCAGATTAAAGATAGATTCTTTTCTATTATTATAACGGAATTCGAGTTCTTTTAAATATAATGGAAACTTTTCTTTTGAG
>JBFLWQ010000029.1 GCA_040757775.1 Thermodesulfobacteriota bacterium | reverse complement strand
CCATGTGCCTAGGACTGATATCTATGTCTGATATCTCCTCCAACGCCTCCTCTAAATCCTCAGGAATATGATAAATCTTACCCTCAGGTATCTTGACCATTACCTACCTCCTTTTCCACGGTATTTATTTGGGTTGTAATTCAACAACTCCAAAGTTCACGAAGTCTATTTAATGCCGGACTCTTCTTCAGCTAAATATCCTCTAATAATCATACACAAAAACTGTGCCAACTTCCATTCTTTCAATCTAACCGATAAATAATTGTTGCAAAATTTATTCTAACATATTGATATAGCTTACTTTTTGGAGTTAAGGTTTTTATGCATAAGAAACCACTATCCAGTAATAGGACATTTATGAAAAGTGTAAGAGATTTAAATAGCAGGTGTATTGCACATCTTTGGGAGCAAAAAAGCCAATCGTTGATTCCCTCTGTGTGCAGGTTTATAATCTTTAACGGGCCCATCATTTTTGGATTAAACGTTCTCCCTGATCTTTAGACGGGTTAATTTTTTCACAAGGGTGTTTCGGTGTATTTTAAGTATCTTTGCAGCTTCTGTTTGGTTCCAGTTCGTCTTTTCTAATGTCTGAAGGATGAATCGCTTCTCAAACCCTTCTTTGATCTTCGTTAGTCCTAATTCGTCATCTCTAATTTCTTCCACTTCTTGTCCATCTTGTTTCCCATACATAAACAGCTCTATGGGTAGATTGCTCAATGTGATTAACCTATTCTGTCTGGAAAGGACAACCAGCCTTTCAACGAGATTCTGAAGTTCTCGAACATTTCCAGGCCAGGAGTATGTACAGAGGGTCGCAAGGGCATTGGGTGAAAATCCCTCGAGCTTCTTATTATGGTGCTTGCTGTAAGTTTCAAGAAAGAACTGTGCCAGCAACGGAATATCATTTTTACGCCTCCTCAATGGCGGCAGATGTATGGGTACAACGTTGAGGCGAAAGTAAAGATCGCTTCGAAATCTATTTTCCCTGGCTTCCTTTTCTAAATCTGTATTAGTGGCAGCGATTACCCTTACATCCAGATTGATGATGGTGTTACTTCCGATCCTTTGAATCTGCTTCTCTTGCAAAGCCCGGAGCAATTTGGATTGAAGGTCAAGACGCAGTGCAGATACCTCGTCAAGAAACAGAGTGCCGCCATTGGAATGCTCAAACTTACCCAGGGTACGGGATTGTGCCCCTGTAAATGCCCCTTTCTCGTAACCAAAGAGTTCACTCTCCATAAGTTCTGAAGGTATGGCGCCACAGTTCACCACCACAAATGGCTTATCCTTCCTGTTGCCCTGATAGTGTATTGCCCTGGCGACCAGTTCTTTCCCTGTTCCACTCTCACCCGTAATCAAGATACTGGTTGAGGTAGATGCTACCTCCTTGATAACGTCAAATATCTCTCTCATCTTTCTATCTTTGCTGATGATCTGTCCAAAACGATGGCGTTCTTTAGCCTCTGAACGAACATCCTCTATTTCTTTCTGGAACCTCTGTTTGATAAGGACCTCTCCCAGAAAGGAAATGAAATGGGCTTCTTCCGTGGGTCTGGTTGCACATAGGGTAGCCCCTAATCTTAAATACCCCGGCAAACTCCTTAAGATACCTAAATACGAAACCAGAACCACATCGACCTCTTCGTTAATCCCTTTTATTTTTCTGACAAATTTTATTCCTTCAGCGTTGGATGTATCGAAACTGAGGAGTACTACATTAATTTTATTGCCTTCGATGATATCCAGGGCTGTTTGATTCCTCTCGGCAGTAAAGATATTGTAACGATCCTTGAGTATCGCCCTCAGGGACTCTCTGAATTCTTCTTCATCATCAACTATCAAAATGGATTCTTTGTCCTTCAATTTTACCTTCTGCTAGTACATAGACTCGATTATATCCCGGTACATCTCATTGATATATTTCCGTTTAACCTTCATGGTGGGGGTTAGTTCTCCGTCTTCCTGGTCCAGTCTCTTGTCAAATATGGTAAACTTCTTTATTGTTTCAACACTGGCCATGGTTCTGTTTACCTTTTCTACCTCCCTGGTGATCAGCCGCTTGATCTCTGAATTTTTTGACAGGTCAGAATAGGTTGTAAAGGGGATTCGGTTGTCCTGGGCATATTTCACCACATTGTCCTCATCGATCATAATTAAAGCTGTCAGGTACTTTCTTCCATCCCCGATAACTATAGCATCATTGATATAGGGACTGAATTTAAGCTGATTTTCAATATTCTGAGGGGCAATATTCTTCCCCCCTGCTGTAATTATTAAATCCTTTTTCCTGTCGGTGATTCGCAGGTAGCCATTTTCGTCTAACTCCCCTACATCACCTGAGTACAGCCATCCGTCTTTTAATGTCTCTTTGGTAGCCTCAGGATTTTTAAAATATCCCTGAAACACATTGGGCCCTTTAACCAGTATTTCACCATCCTCAGCAATCTTAATCTGTACACCCGGGACAGCCTGCCCCACAGTGCCTATCTTTATCTTGTCACCCAGGTGGACACTGGTTGGACCACAATCCTCTGTTTGACCGTAGATTTCCCTCAGGGGAATACCAATGCTATGGTAATATTGCAAAACGTCAGGAGAAATAGGGGCTGCTGCGGATATAGCCAATCTTACCCTGTCAAAACCTAGTCTTTCCTTTAATTTACGGAATGCACTAAAGTGAACCAGAAAATAGATAGCCTGCCATAAAAAAGGGACCTTTTCCTTCATCAGTTTCAGGTCTGTAACCTTTCCACCTATCTTCAAGCTCAAATAATAAACCAGTTTTTTCAACCAGGTAGACTCGCTCATACGGATGGTGATAGTGGAGAAATACTTCTCCCAGATTCGAGGGACAGCAAAGAAAACAGTAGGGGATATCTCAACCATATTCTGGGTAACAGTATCGGTATTTTCAATGAAATTCACAGAATACCCGTACCTTATGGCCAAAAAAACTGAGAACATCCTTTCTGCTATATGTGAAAGGGGCAGGAAAGACAATACCTCATCCGTTTCATAAAGTGGAAGGGCATCGTTTATTGCGCCTGTTGTCCATACGATACTGGCATGGGACAACATCGCCCCTTTGGGAGGACCGGTAGTTCCTGAGGTATAAATTAACAATGCTGTATCTTCTGGTTTTGCTTCATTCAATCGGGCTTCGAAGAGGTCAGGGTATTTCCCCTCTAAATCCCTGCCTAACTTTATAAGCTCTTCAAAGCTCATTACCATAGAGTCGTTAAAGTGCTTTAACCCTTCCATATCGATGATAATTATCTTTTCCAGTTTAGATAGGTTTGCCCTGACCTTCAATACCTTGTCTAATTGTTCCTCATCCTCTGCTATATGGAATCTTGCCTCTGAGTGTTCTATAATATATTCACATTGCTCCGGCGAATTAGTAGTATATATGGCTGACGTAATTCCACCTGCAGCCATGATACCTATGTCCGCATACAGCCATTCGGGACGATTTTCACCGATCAGGGTGACACACTCGCCTTTCTTCAATCCGAGGGTTATTAGGCCAAGACTAACGTACTTTACATTTTCACCATATTCTTTCCATAATATGTCTTTCCAGATCCCGTACTCCTTCTTTCTGAAGGCAACCCTGTCTCCGGATTTCTGAACCCGGCTCAGAAACAAAGTGGTTATTGTATCTTCTCTCATAACCATTTCCTTCATTCGATAGGTGATGGCTTCGTAAAAAGTCCATCTCTCTATAAATCTATTCTAAACGACAAGCACTAGTCAAGTAAAAATTTTAAGGAGACCATCAATCGTATTTTGGTTTTGTGTTGACAACAGGGATGTCTTGGGATAGAATGAATTAATCAGGGATTGTTATCTTCCCTAAATAGTTTATAGGAGGATCCGATGCGCAGTCAAACTGAGGAGATCAGAAGGGAGAAAATCAAAGAGGCATATCGGGAGGCAGCAACAGACTTTGCTACAGACTCGGGTATCTCTGTAAAGAATGTGTATACCCCTGAGGATGTCTCAGACATTGATTTTGATAAGAATATAGGTCTTCCCGGACAGTATCCTTTTACAAGGGGACATCATCCAATGATGTACAGGGGAAAGCTATGGAATATTCGGGAGATCGCGGGACTTTCCACACCGGAGAAGTTCAACGAGAGATGTAAATTTCTTGTGGAACAGGGGGCAAGTGCCCTTGATTGGGAATTGGATGGACCTACTTTATATGGGATTGAGCCTGACCAGCCCATGGCTGAAGGCCAGTTGGGGGTCTGCGGTGTTGCTTTACATACATTGAGGGATGTTCAGATATTGAGTGAAGGGCTACCGTTAGATGAGCTGAGTCTGTCTTCTGATGCTTTCTATCCTGATGTCTGGCAATCTTATATATTGACGGCAAAGAAAAAGGGATATGATATAAGTAAGCTTAGAGGAATAGGAGGGGGAATATTCTATTACGGTCCGTCGGTATTTCCAAGCCGAATGGATTGGCTTGTCCATAAAGGAGGTTTTTCTACCCTGGCAAGATGGGGAAATGACTTCTGTGAGTATGTATGTAAAAATTTTCCAAAATGGAACATCTGGTTTACCAGCTCCTATGACTTACAGGAAGCCGGGGGGAATGCCATCCATGAAATAGCATTTACAATTGCCATGGCTAATGAATTTATCCGTGAGATGTTGAAGAGGGGCATGGATATAAATGCTATTAGCAGCAGATTAAGCCCTGTTCTTGGTGCGAATAGGGATTTCTTTGAGGAGATAGCCAAACTGAGGGCTGCAAGGAGAATATGGGCTAGGACCATGAAGGAACAATTCGGAGCCACAGACCCAAAGGCTATGTGTCTGAGATTCCATGTAGATGTATCAGGGTCGAATTTCACCCGTCAACAGCCTTTGGTTAATATTGCGAGGGGGGCTTTGGGAACCCTGGCTGCTGTTCTTGGCGGCAGTATGGGTATTCAGACCCCTTCATTCGATGAAGCATGGGCTACACCTACAGAGGAGGCAGTGAGGCTTGCTATTAGAACCCAGCAGATTATTCGTTATGAATCAGGAGTAACAAGGGTTGCCGATCCTCTGGCGGGCTCTTACTTTGTTGAATGGCTTACAAGCGAATTAGAAGAAAAAATAGAGTCTATGGTTCATCAAATCGAGCAGATGGGTGGATGGCTGGAAGTCCTGGAGAGGGGCTGGGTTCATGAACAGCTTAAAGAAGGGCTTCTGGAGATTCAGAGAAAGGTAGAAAACGGAGAGAGGACAGTAGTAGGCGTAAATCGTTTTCAGATACCGCCCGAAGAAGATTTTAAACCAGAGGTCTATGCCCCTGATACTTCAGATGTGGAAGAGTACTTGGATGAATATAAAAAATTTAAGGAGAGAAGGGACTATAAGAACCTGCGGGAAAAGATTAAAAGCCTGCAAAAAGCAGCTTCTGATCCCGGGATAAACCTTGTTCCTTACGTCTATGATGCTTTAGAGGCTAATGCAACCTTCCCGGAAATAATAGGTGCTATGAGGATGAACGACGGGTTTGAATACGATTGGGCTGGAGAAAGGGATTTCCCTTTTTAAAGATTGACGGCTTCGTAAAAAGTCCATCTGCGGCGTTGCGCTGCATCCCTCGTCGTTGCAGCGTAACTACAAGTACGCTTCACTCCTCGTGATTTGCGCGCCTTGCATCTGGAGCTTTTTACTGTGCCGTCTGATTTTTGACTTTTTACGAGTCTATCAAAGATTGAGTTAGGAGGGGTTCTATTACAATGAAACTAAAAGTGGTTACAGGGAAAATAGGTTTAGATGATCACTACAGAGGGATTCTGTCTGTTAATAAGGCGCTTACAGATGCTGGTATGGAGGTAGTCTACCTGGGTACCGGTCAGAGGGTTGACAGCATGGTTGAGGCGGCGTTACAGGAAGATGCAGATGCGGTGGGGCTTAGCTTCTTGTGCGGCGGGCATCTCCAGATCATGCAGAAGTTTATGAACAGGATGAGAGAACGGGGACTGGATAGTGTTCTGGTTCTGATCGGGGGGGTTATACCTGATCAGGATATACCGAAGCTGATAAACGATATAGGGGTTTCCCGTGTGTTTTTGCCAGGGACGCCACTTAAGGATATCGTGGACTTTGTAAAAGAGAAAACTGAAAAATAAAGGATTAAGATTAACCTGAAAGGAATAAAGATAGAAAAACCCAGGTGTTATAATTTATACAACCTGGGTTTTTCTCATAAAAATATTTTTCGGTTATTTACTTGCCAAGTGCCTTCAATGCCTCACCGTATCCCGTCATCAATTGCTGTGCTACACCCTTATCCCTCTTTGCCTCAGGTTCCCAACCTTTAGCTGGTGGAGACTCCAGAACAAACTGAAGGTGAACCAGTGCCTTTTGCGCGGATTCCTTGGTGTCATTCACAAGGAGCATTGCCTTGACTCTGTGGATCATAAGGTTATCAGGGGCAGCTTCCATAGCCTCATCAATTAACTTGTAAGCAAGAACCTTATCACCCCCCATGAACGGAGGTAAGAGCCCTTTCAGGTAGCCCAGAACCAGGGCAGGCATTCCGTTAAAGTATTTTTTGTCGATTTTATAAGCCGCTTCACCATAAGAGAGAGCTGTCTTAATGTCTTTAGCTGCGGCAGCAGCATATGCCTTCCAGAAATTTGGACCAACGGCTTTGGGTTGTAATTTCAACCATGCATCTGTTACCTCGCCGGCCATTCCCAGATACTCGTATGAATCCATCTCAGTATCTTTATTGGTTGCCAGATCCATAGCAACATATACGCTAAGCCTTGACAATAATTCATATGCCGCAAAGTTTTTAGGTTCTTTTTCAACGATTTTTTGCAGTATCTCAATACCTTGCTTTGCCTTTTCAGTATCAGCCCTTTGGTCAAAAAGCTTTTTTGCCTCATCCAGTTGATCAGCGCTGGATACAGCCGGCATAGAAAACAACATTATTACACCGACCAGCAATACGGAAGTCAAAAGAAATAAACTGAATCTTTTCATATAACCCTCCTGTGAGTAAGAGAAAATAATTAGGAATTGAATCTTCCACGAAATCTGAACAATTTTTACTAGTTTAAGTTTTTCACCTCCTCTCTAGTGTATCTATTGTCTTCAACCACCCCCCTTATTATTTATTTATAGTCCTTTTTTGCCGAAGTATTGTTAACATTTTAATACTGATATTTATATAATCTCACTTCATATCTGTCAAGTATTTTTAATAATTATTTTACTTTATAGCCCTTTAGATTTTTTTGAGGCTAAAAGTATTTGATTTTTTGATATACTTAATGTATATAAAAGCCTATTACCTGTATGGTTAGCTGTCTCTCTGGTAATCTTTCAAAGGATGAAGGCGGTAAAATGGAAAAGAGACTTTTTCTAAAAGAACTACCCATTGGTGTGTGGGTTCGGCTGCTCCGTGCACCTAATATTATCAAATGACATACGAAAAAGTATCAGGAGAAAGGGACTTACAATCCCTCAGTTATATGTTTTAATAACACTGGGAAGTTCTGGGCGACCTTAATTTAGGGGGACTGGGGAAACAGATGTTAGTTACAAAATTTTGTATGTTACAGGAGGTTGCCATTGAAGAGAAGGGTAGTTATAACGGGTATGGGGGCTATAACCCCCCTGGGTGTGGGGTTAGATAGGAATTGGGAAAGAATATGTAACGGGGAGTCGGGAATATGTAGAATTACGACCTTTGATCCATCACCGTTTCCATGTCAGATAGCCGGGGAAATCCATGATTTCGACCCTCTGGACTTTATCGATGCCAGGTTTGCAAAGAGGATGGATACCTTTATTCAGTATGCCGTTGCGGCCGCCATAATGGCAATAGGGGATTCGGGACTGGAGATGCGAGATGCCAGCTCCCATAGGATGGGGGTATTTATAGGTACTACATGGGGAGGCATACCGGCATATGAAAGAGAATTAAAGGTCTTTGAGGAGAAGGGGGGCAAGAAGGTTTCCCCTTTCCTTGTCCCTTCTGCCATCCCAAATCTGGCAGCGAGTCAAATAGCCATTCATCTTAAAGCAAGGGGACCAAATGCCTGCTCAGCAGATGCGTGCGCTGCTGGAGCGCACTCCATAGGTGGTGCATTCAGGATAATCCAGCGCGGTGATGCAGATGTGATGATCGCTGGAGGTGCCGAGTATATAACTACACCTCTTATCCTGGCTGCTCTGTGCAATATAAAAGCCCTTTCCTGCCGAAACCAGGAGCCAGAGAAGGCAAGCAGGCCTTTTGATAGGGAACGGGACGGGTTTATAATGAGTGAGGGTGCCGGGCTTCTGGTTTTGGAAGAATTAAACCATGCTCTGCTGCGCAATGCCAGAATTTATGCAGAAATTGGGGGCTATGGAATGACATCCGATGCTTACCATATAGTGAGCCCACACCCAGAAGGTAAAGAAGCTGCCAGGTGCATGCAAATAGCCATTGACGATGCAGAGGTCCATCCAGAAGAGGTGGATTATATAAATGCCCATGGTACATCAACCGTCTATAATGACAGATCAGAAACACTGGCGATAAAAAATGTGTTTGGAAAACATGCCTACAAACTTGTGATTAGTTCCAATAAATCGATGATAGGACATTTGATGGGTGCAGCAGGGGGAGTTGAGGCAGTCTTTACCATATTAACCATTTGCGATGGAACAATTCCGCCAACTATAAACTATGAGAATCCAGACCCAGATTGTGACCTTAACTACGTCCCTAATGTGGCTCAGAAGAGAGAGGTAAGGGTAGCTTTATCTAATTCATTTGGATTTGGCGGAGTCAATGGAAGTATTCTATTTAAAGCATTTTCAGGATAACAAACGATTATTGCCGGGCTGAAGTATCCTGTTAGGAGACCCTGAAACAATTTCAGGGTGACGGAAACGGAATTTTCCGAAGGCATTAAGTCATGGTTTTATCTCTTTCTCCTCTGAAGGCTTTCTTTATCAATATACCAGATTAATGGTCCTGCAGGCTGTACCCTTGCTGCCGGGTATAGCGCAGCTGCATTTACCGGGTCATCAAGGATTGTACGAATCACTTTTCTTTTACCCACACCAGACACCAGAAACACCACACACCTGGACTGATTAATCACAGGGAAGGTCAGGGTGATTCGTGGTACAGCAGGGGCAATATCTTCAGTTTGAACATGCATGACCCACCGTTTTCTTTCTTCCAGTGCGTTGTCGCCTGGGAAAAGGGATGCGGTATGGCCGTCTCTTCCCACTCCTAATAATACCAGATCAAAGGAAGGGGGTGGTTTGCCCTCTGTTGGGTTCTGAAATTTGGCTTTGCCTGAGGTTTCAAAAAATTTCCGTATGATCCGCTCATAGGCTAATGCAGCATCTTCCGCGGTCGATTTTTCTACAGTAACCCTGTGTATGTTGCCGGGTGGTATGGGTATTCTGGAAATAAAGGCATCAAAGGCTGTGGCAAAGTTGCTGTCAGGATGATCTGAGGGAACAAAGCGTTCGTCACCCCAAAAAAGATGGGTTTTTTCCCATGGGATTATTTCTCGAAAAGGCAACTCCGCCAGAAGGTTATAGAGCAATTGGGGTGTTTTCCCGCCTGAGAGAACAAGCGTGAAGATGCCCCGTTCTTTAACGGATGCCTGTGAGAGCCGGCATACATATTTTGCTGCTCCAAGGCTGAGTTCCCGGAGGTTCGGATAGTAGCTTATCATTTCAGAATTTCAGCCAGCAGATTAAGCCCACCCTCGATTTGGCTACTCAAATGAATGCGAATCACCCGGCGTTCTTTGCTGTTGAGGGAATGAAGATCACCCAGTGCCTGCGCTCGCTGCAACGTAGCAAAGCCGTATTGCTGCCCCGGGATGGCAATGTCTTCTGCGCTGTCAGCAGTCAAGATTATAAATACACCTTTGTTAGGACCACCTTTGTGAAGTTGTCCTGTTGAGTGAAGATAACGGGGGCCATATCCCAGTGTGGTGGCAACCTTTAAGCGGTCACGGAGCGACAATCGTATAGATTGGAGGAAATTGTGTCGTTCAGGTGTCCTCAGAAAATACGGGAGTAGTGCAATGTAGTCAGGAGGCTTAGCCAGTTCCACAAAGGAACTGAGAAAATCTTCCAGCGATTTACGTTCGATTTTATCGAACCATTTATGAGCCGGATCGTAGTAAACAGAAATGCCACTCTTTTCAAAAGCAGGTTGACCTTCATTGAACTGCCTTTTTTGTCCCCACTCGTCTAAAAGGTCGTGGGTATTTTGTTTGCTTTCGGCAACGTTGGGTTCATCAAAGGGATTAACTCCCATGATAGAGCCAGCAGTGGCAGTTGCAAGTTCCCATCGGAAAAATTCTGCTCCAAGATTCACCTTATCCCTGACCTCTATACGGATAACAGGGTGGCCTGCCTCCTCAAGGTCGAGCAACTTTTCTTCAATATCTATTTTATTATCTTCCATTGTATGCATGTATACGAATACCCGGTCATTAGTATATACACCAGGGGAACCTAGTGATTCACCCTCAACTGGTACAAGTCCAGAACCACCTTTTCCAGTGCTCTCAGCCAGTAACTGTTCTACCCAGTACCCGAACGTACCGATAGACTCAGAGATTACAAGAGTCACCTTATTGCGTCCCAACTGGTGTTGAATACCAAGTATTGTCCCCAGTTGAATAGCTGGATTAGCTGCGGGAGGCACATATGGACCGCAACTATATGCCATTTGATTTGCCCTCACAAGAAACAAATCAATATCAATGCCCATCAGGCACATGGGTACAAGCCCAAAGTACGACAACGCTGAGAAGCGTCCGCCAATATCCTTCTGGTTTTCAAAGCACCTGCGAAAACGTCTTTTTTTGGCTTCAGCCACAAGGGGTGTTGCAGGGTCTGTAATAGCTATGAAATGCTTGCCTGATTCCCCTTTAACCTGGGCTTTCACAAGCTCGTAAAAATAGTTGTAAAAACTCAGTGTTTCGCTTGTATTACCGGATTTGCTGGAAACTATAAAGAGAGTTTTCTCCAAATCAAGCTGGGAAGCTATACCCTTTACTGCTGCTGGATCGGTATTGTCTAAGACAGTCAATTTAAGCCACCCATTAGCGGCACCGAAGGTCTTCTGGCAGACCTCGGGACAAAGGCTGCTTCCGCCCATGCCGAGAAGCAGCACATTTAAGAGGCCCTCACCCTTTATTTCAGAGACGAACTCTTTGATTTCGGTTACCCTTTCTCGAAAGGCTTCAATGCTGTTTAACCAGCCGAGACGATTTTTAATGGTTTCTCCATCTCCGGGTTCGGATGTCCAGAGAAGCGGATCGTTGTCGAAGATTCGCTGAGGAAACTGGCGGCTCCTGAGGGAATCAAATGCCGGTTGAACTGCCGATTTGTATTTACCCAATGTAACGGTCTGACTATTATGATTTTTACCAAGAAACTGCTGGCGCTTTTCCGCAAGGGTCGTCATGAGTTTATCAAAGGGATCGATAAACTTTTGGACACCTTCATCAAGGAGATGTTGAGTAATAAAATCAGGATTCAGTCCCGCTTTCCTGAGATTTTTCAAGACATTTTGGGACTCATTCACCTCCATTTGAACGGAGTTTTCCACAATTATTCCATGATCAACGAATGCATCAATAGTTTCATCAGGCATGGTATTCACTGTGTGGGGACCAATGAGGGGCGAAACGTAGTATGTGTCGTTATAAAGGGGATTCTTGGTACTGGTACTTGCCCAGAGCAGACGTTGAACCCTGGCACCTTTTTCTTCCAATCTCTTCCATTTATTGCCGTTAAATATTTTTTTAAAACTCTGGTATGCCAGCTTTGCATTGGCGATTGCAAACTTACCCAGCAGGGCATCAGGTCTGACTCCCTTTCCTGTGCCAACTCCAGACCGTATCCGATGACCAAGGAGCTGATCAGTGAGCACATCGATACGGCTCAGAAAAAAACTGGCTACCGATGTAATGGTCTTCACAGGCTTACCTTCTGCCAGACGTCTACCCAGCGCTTTGATGTATGCTTCTGCTACAGTTTCGTAACTCTGGATTGAAAAGAGCAGGGTGACATTGATGTTGATCCCCTCATACAGCATTTCCTCAATGGCAGGTAAACCGGCGGGTGTTCCCGGAACTTTGATGAGTAGATTTGGACGATCTACGGTTTTGAAGAGATGCCTGCCTTCAGACTTAGTCCCTTCGGTATCATGCGCCAGATAAGGTGAAACTTCAAGGCTGATAAAACCATCGATACCGTCCGACTCGTCGTAAACAGGCATGAGCACATCGCAGGCTTCACGGATGTCGGTGACTACAAGCTGTTCATAAATTTCGTGGATTTGCAGTCCCTTATCCACCAGTTCCCTGATCTGGTCATCATAGTCGTTGCTGCCGGAGATTGCGTTATTAAAGATTGACGGATTAGATGTAACGCCACGGAGGCCGCATTCATCAACCTGACGTTTCAATTCACCGCTCCTTATCATTCGACGGGTGAGGTTGTCCAGCCAGTAGCTCTGGCCACATTCAATGAGTTGTAGCAAAGGGTTCATTTTTGCTCCTTTTTTCTTATGAATTGAGAGCTTTGAAGAAGTACCCCTTTTCGCTTCAGCATACATTTTTTGACCCATCTAAGCTCTCTCCATTGAAAATTCACGAACTCCCCGCCTCTGGCAGGTCAAACATGTGAATTTTCTATCCGCCTCTGGCGGACTAAGAAAGGTTCCCCAAAAAATCTATGTAATTCGCTTTCAGGGAACTTCTTCAAAGCTCTTGGCAGATTGTGCAAAGACCTCGTCGTCATTTTCCAATCAGTATTTTTGCCCGCTCAACGACGTTTTCAACATTGAATCCATAATTTTCCAGGTTTTCCTTATACGGTGCGCTGGTGCCGAACCTCGTAATACCTACGATGTCACCGCTATCTCCAACCCAGTAGTGCCATCCCTGAGGCGATCCTGCCTCGACGGCCAGCCGTGCTTTTACATCAGGAGGCAGAACTTTATCACGGTAGCTTTGCGGCTGTTCCAAAAACAGCTCCCAGCTGGGCATACTCACAACCCTGGCATCAATTCTATCCGAAGCCAGCTTTTCCTGTGCATCAACGATTAACTGTACTTCAGAACCAGTGGCTATGAGAATCATATCGGGCATTGTCCCTTTTTCCCTGGACAGGACATAGGCGCCTTTAAGTAGCTCTCCGGCACCAGCCATTTTGTGACGGTCAAAAATCGGCAGAGACTGTCGGCTGAGAACCAGTATGGTAGGACCATGCCTCCGCATCATGGCAGCCCTCCAGGCATAGGCAACCTCATTGGCATCAGCAGGACGAATGATGCATATGTTAGGCATGGCTCGCAGAGAGGCTAACTGCTCAACGGGCTGATGGGTAGGGCCGTCCTCCCCCACAGCGATAGAATCATGAGTCATAACATAGATTACAGGCAGTACCATCATTGCTGCCAGCCGAATGGCAGGTCGGGCATAGTCGGTGAAGATAAAAAATGTGGCTGCATAAGGACGAACCCCTCCATGAAGTGCCATTCCTGAACAGGCAGCGCACATATTGTGCTCCCTTACCCCCCATGCAATGTTGCGGATGGTATATTGACCCCTGGCAAAGTATTGGGGTTCATCAATGAGCGTCTTTGTGGAAGGAGCCAGGTCGGCGCTGCCCCCCATCAGCCAGGGGATATTATTTGCAAAGGCTTTGAGAACTTTTCCTGATGCAGCACGGGTAGCCATGGGGCCATCGGCAGATTCAAAATGGGGAATGCTATTGTCCCATCCATGGGGGATATCCCCGCTAAGCGCCTCTTCAAACTGTTTGGCAATCTCAGGAAAAGCCTTTTTGTACTCACTAAACTTTTTGCTCCACTCATCCTCCAGCCTTTTCCCCCGTTCTATGGACTGCCTCATATGGGTCAGTACCTGTTCCGGAACAACAAACCTCTCGTTTTCAGGCCATCCGTAGAATCTCTTTGTTAACTTTACCTCTTCTTCGCCAAGCGGTTCGCCGTGTGCCTCCTTGGTATTCTGGCGGTTAGGCGACCCGTAGCCGATATGGGAACGAACCATAATCAACGATGGTCGTTCCTTTTCCTTCTTTGCCTTGCTCAATGCTGTCTCCAGCGCAATGAGGTCGTTGGCCTTATCGCCCAGGTTTTGTACGTGCCAGTGGTATGCATCAAATCGCTTTTTTACGTCATCCGAATATGTCAACGCAGTATCCCCCTCGATGCTGATATGGTTGTCATCGTAAATCCAGATGAGTTTGCCAAGCCCCAGATGGCCTGCAAGAGAGGCTGCCTCATGGGAAGCCCCCTCCATCAAATCTCCGTCACTACAAAATGCATATGTATGATGTCCTACAATTTCGTATCCCTTTCGGTTGAAAACCGCTGCCAGATTTGCCTCTGCCATTGCCATGCCTACGGCGTTCATCAAACCCTGTCCAAGTGGCCCTGTAGTTGTTTCCACACCGGGCGTGATTCCGTACTCGGGATGCCCCGGTGTTTTGCTGCCCCACTGACGAAAATTCTTAATCTCGTCAAGGGACAGGTCGTATCCTGTCAAATACAGCACGGCATATTGAAGTATTGAGGCATGGCCGCATGAAAGCACGAAGCGATCGCGGTCAAACCACCGGGGATTGCTGGGGTTATAACGCAGAAACTTAGTCCATAAGACATAAGCCAGCGGTGCAAGCGCCATCGGTGTACCTGGATGGCCCGAGTTAGCTTCCTGTACAGCATCCATTGCCAGTGTGCGAATGGTATTGATACAAAGCTGATCCAGCGTTTTTTGTTCGTTATCCATGAAAAATCCTCCCACCTTTTTTCAGCGCTGCTTTTGTAATCGAAAATTTATACTTATCAATTTTTAAGGATGTTGTCCAAACAAAAATACCTTTAAGAAGGCTCAAAATGTTTTTTAGTTATTTGTGGGAGTGATGGGGCAAATTGTTGTGCTCATGTTCATTGGGATGATGGTGTTCCTCCCCCGATGCGCTCAAAGGATCAACATGAATGGTAACATTAGAGAGATATCGCAAGGAATGGAGAAGCTGATGTTCCACTTCTATTGCAATCTTATGTGCTCTTTCGACAGATAATTCTGGTGTTACAGCTATGCTTACCTCTGCATGGAGCTGATGCCCTAACCATCTTACACGTGTTTGAGTAACGTCTTCCACTCCTTGAGCATTATTAACTGTGTGTTTGATTTCTTCTATAATTTCTGGATTTACCCCGTCGAGTAAACGGGTAAAGACGGCTTTACCGGATTTCCATAAGATTCGTAATATCGCAGCAGTAATAATAAGACCTGCAATAGGATCGGCTAAGGGATACCCCAGCCAGACTCCGCCTGCACCGAAAAGGACTGCCAAACTGGTTAAGCCATCTATACGAGCGTGGTAACCATCGGCAACCAGCGCCGCACTCCCTATCTCTTTGCCAACTTTAATGCGAAAAATGGCTACAGCTTCATTGCCCATGAAACCAATTACCGATGCAACTACTACAGCCCAAAGATATTCCACCGTCCGCGGGAGAGACAGGCGATCAATGGATTCATAAGCAACAATTACGGCACTTAACAGGATTATGAATACTATGGCAACGCCAGCAAGGTCTTCCACGCGACCATAGCCGTAGGTAAACCGCTTGGTTGGTTTCCATCTTGCGACCCTGAAGGCAATCCATAGAGGTATGGTAGTAGCTGCATCGCCCAGGTTGTGAATAGTATCGGCAAGAAGCGCCACGCTTCCTGATAATAGAAAAATAACGGATTGAAACAGGGCTGTTGCAAGTAGCCCCAGAAATGACAACTTGATACACCAAATACCTCGTTGAGTGCTGAGAAGTAATGGGTCTAAGACACCGTGAGTATACCCATGGGCATTATATTGATGGTTACGAATCATGCAGCGAAAACCTCTCCCGAATGCATCAATGATGTGAAATTCAGGCAAGGTTATCCTTTCCTTGGGGATTTTCGGATAAAAAAAGGAAGAAATTAAACTTGGGGTTAATATAGCAAACTCATGGGAAAAGACAAGAGAAAATACATGGGTAACCAGTAACCAGCAACGAGTAGGGGCAAAAAATATTTTGCCCCTACTCGTTGCTCATTGCTCATTGCTCTATTTCGGTCGCAATCCCTTCGTAAATCAGGTCAATTCTTACATACTAAATGCACGTGTGCAATGTATTTTAATTGTGAGTCGCAATCCCTTCGTAAATCAGGTCAATTCTTATGATTTTGTTGACTTCCTGATTGAAGAGGGTACTTGTACCCTGTCGCAATCCCTTCGTAAATCAGGTCAATTCTTATCCTAAGCCCTTCGTTCTTTGACAACTGAATAAGGGAAGGTCGCAATCCCTTCGTAAATCAGGTCAATTCTTATTTTTCTGGCCAATTAGAAATTCCTACTTACGAGCTAAAGTCGCAATCCCTTCGTAAATCAGGTCAATTCTTATTAATCATGGACAGAGTTCAGGATCATTCATGCACGATGGCTCGTCGCAATCCCTTCGTAAATCAGGTCAATTCTTATCTGATAGGTATAAGGAAATTAAAAGCGATAATGAACGTCGCAATCCCTTCGTAAATCAGGTCAATTCTTATAATGAATTGCTCGGTAAGATACGTACTTATGATATAAGTCGCAATCCCTTCGTAAATCAGGTCAATTCTTATGGGTAGATAGAATAAGAAAAGACGGTAGTGGCGGACAGTCGCAATCCCTTCGTAAATCAGGTCAATTCTTATAGAAAAAACGATGACAATAAACGAATGGAAAGAAAGTTTAGTCGCAATCCCTTCGTAAATCAGGTCAATTCTTATTTATGGTAAATGTAGAAAAGATTGAAAAAGAGCGTAACCGTCGCAATCCCTTCGTAAATCAGGTCAATTCTTATCATACTCCGATGGACGCAAACAATCGGAGTATGTCGCGTCGCAATCCCTTCGTAAATCAGGTCAATTCTTATTTCCAGAGGCAGAGGAAATTGAGGATTGGCTTGGGGTCGCAATCCCTTCGTAAATCAGGTCAATTCTTATGATGCCTGGAAGAAAGAAAGGTTAGAAAGAAGAATTGTCGCAATCCCTTCGTAAATCAGGTCAATTCTTATAAAAAAGCTTTCACATATCAGAGACCGAAAGGCCCTGGTCGCAATCCCTTCGTAAATCAGGTCAATTCTTATGAAGGAATCCAACACTTATTGATAAGCAAATAATGTCGCAATCCCTTCGTAAATCAGGTCAATTCTTATTGTCGCTACCCAGAGAGACAGCGTGTGGGTCGTTCACAGCGTCGCAATCCCTTCGTAAATCAGGTCAATTCTTATACATTATCCCATTGAATTATATTGTGCGATGGTATAGACGTCGCAATCCCTTCGTAAATCAGGTCAATTCTTATCGCATAATCCTTGCGGCATACAGTCCGCCGGGTATGCGTCGCAATCCCTTCGTAAATCAGGTCAATTCTTATGAAGAATGGATAGAAAAAATGCGATAAGAGCGGCGTCGCAATCCCTTCGTAAATCAGGTCAATTCTTATAATAATTTAGGAATACCAATTATAGGAGGATAAAACCGTCGCAATCCCTTCGTAAATCAGGTCAATTCTTATTCCGATGACCCGCTTCGATTTTTTCTGCTATATGTTGTCGCAATCCCTTCGTAAATCAGGTCAATTCTTATGTTTGCAAAACCCAGCAATAACATATGCTGGGTGAGTCGCAATCCCTTCGTAAATCAGGTCAATTCTTATCCAGGAAGTTTATCGGATAAAGCACAAGAACGGATTGCAAAATCGTCGCAATCCCTTCGTAAATCAGGTCAATTCTTATTGGAGTTGTCCTGATAACTCCAAGTCGGTAGTACACCCGTCGCAATCCCTTCGTAAATCAGGTCAATTCTTATATCATGGTATTCTGAACATGGAGTTGGTGATGGCTATGTCGCAATCCCTTCGTAAATCAGGTCAATTCTTATACAAGCGCCGGGGACGGATTCCCCGGAGGAAAGGGGGGTCGCAATCCCTTCGTAAATCAGGTCAATTCTTATAGAGTGTCTTGGCAGGTGTTTTACCTGCCAGAAAAATAGTCGCAATCCCTTCGTAAATCAGGTCAATTCTTATGAGAGGAAAATGGCAGTAATCAGAGTAGAAAAAAATGGTCGCAATCCCTTCGTAAATCAGGTCAATTCTTATCATTGAAATGCCTATTGATGTTGTTATTGAAGATAAACGTCGCAATCCCTTCGTAAATCAGGTCAATTCTTATGGTAAGCGGAGAAGGGAAAGCAACCGACCAGGAAGTTATGGTCGCAATCCCTTCGTAAATCAGGTCAATTCTTATCGCGTTTCCGTAAAGTTTTAACCAGCAAGCCACTTTTCTTCATTCCCCGCATATCTCTTTGCCTGAATCCGTCCAAAACCATAAACGCCCTCCTTTCATGGATTTTTTACCTTCATAACCCATTAATATTACAGTTAAATTAGCATTTACGCAGACCCACATCAATGCTCTTTAAAAAAACCAATAAAATCAGATAGTTATAATTTTAATGGAATGTTTGTCGAAGGTCTGCGTTTCAGTAGATATAGTATTCATGGTCCGGGTCAGTAAACTCCCCCTGACCGATTATCTCCACTGTCCCAGCACATTTTTCACACACGGGAAAGTACTTCACGCCGTCCTCATCATGTACAATGATCTTTTCTATACGTTCTTTCATTTCGGCAAAGACAACCCCTGTTAAAGCTACCTCAAAAATAGACTTTTGGACACGAACACCGTAGTCAAGCATAATTTTGGCTACTTTGCTCAGACGCTTTGGATCCGCGATGTCATAAGCCACAATCATGTTCATCGTTCAGACCACCATGTAATCGAGCTGTGTTACCTTGAGTCCCCTGCCAGAGATAATCACCTTGTTTATGCAGTGATTGCATATCTTATATATCCTCACTGAGTCCTTTGCAAGGTCCAGTTTCTCTCTGCAATATTCCCTTATAATGCCTATCCCCACATTATCAATGTCACACTCAAAGACCGATTTCTGCGTATTGAGGCCAAATTCTTTGAGAAACTTATGGGTCTTTGTCAAACGCTTTGGATCTGTTATATCATAGGTAATCAGTGTTATCATTTTAACAGTAACGGTTGGTACTCCTCCGCTTCTCCTTCTATAACCTTGCGGTAATGGCCTGCCTGGAAGGTAATGACATCTTCATATGTGAGCTTTCTGTCTGCCGGAGCATAGTAAAAGGAAGTAGTCAGTTTCTTTTCAAATGCCTCAATGACCCGCTGAAAGGCTTCGTGGTACAGTTTAACAGGACGTTTCCCTGTATATGGCAACGAGACATGAACATTGTTATTCATCCTCTGTTCGGGTATGTCGAAAAGCTCAGAATCTGTCTCATTACCCGATATCCACCCGACAGGGTCTTTTGTTACATCAGGCATGTCTTCTTCCGCTGATGTGTCTATTTCCTGTGCCTCCGGTTTTTCTGTGTAAAAGTCATCCTGTTGCAATATCTTCAGATTGAAGAGAGAGAGGGTAAGGGTATCTGCTATTATTGTCCTGAACTCCTCCATGAGGTCAAGAACGAGAGAATGTCTCCCATAGTCAATGGAGTGGAGGAATCCCGGGTAGGGGTCGAGTCCGGTTATACGCACAGCCGCATACACACGGTTCATGAGAAATGTATAGAGAAGGGAAAGAACCGAATTCACAGGGTCTGTTGGGGGTCGCCTCACACGCCGAGTAAAACCAAGGTGCTGGATAAAACCGTGGGGGAATGCCTCAAAGTAGAGTGCTGTGCCACGTCCCTCATACCCTCTCACACTGTCTATATAATCAGCCAATTCAACCTGACCAATGAGGTTCCTGATTTCCTGAGCCTTTTGTCCCGGAAGCAGGTCATTTTTGGTGCGTTTAATTCGCATCAAGACAGTAGCCATATTGGCAAGCTTCCCAATAACAATGGAGCGGGCAAGCCGTAAGCCAAATGCAGAATCGTCCAGACGCTGATACTGAAGCTTGTGCAGGAAGACATTCTTCGATTCTGGTGGGGCAATTCTGCCCAGATAACGGCCATTATAACTCATAAAAACTGTGTCTATATTGTTTCGCATAAGCTGGGCAAGTGCCCGGTGGGTGATTTCCACATTGCCGAATATAACCACCTGCCGAAGCTTGTAAGTAAAAAGGGTATGGTAAATGGTATTCTCCTTCTTCACCAGCAGATGCTTCCCCTCTTTTACAATCTTCGCTCCCTGTGTTCTAACATATACGACCATAAGCCACCTCCTTTTCTTACCTTTATTATATGAGGTGGCTATGGTCAAGCAAGGATTGCAATGTTGCATTTTTACTAATTCATCAATATTTAGTTGTCAAAGAACTGCTCGTATATAATCTTCAATCCGGTGAGTGGTCAAATATCAACACATCTCCGGTTACAGGACTTCGGAATATCAACTTTCTTGCCTTCCCATGCAGAGCATGGGCAACCTTCAGGTACAGCCAGATGGGTGCCTGGCCCGTTAGAATAATATCATTGCCCTCCCCGGCAAGAGTTTGGGCTTTCTGGATGTATGAATCAAGCTCGGGGAGTTTGGCGGTGGTGCCATAAAAAGATTCAAGACTGATCTCAATCAAGTTTGCCTCCTAAAATATCCTCTGTTTCTTTAATAAGGTGCCCTACTTTCATTATCGCTTTTTGGGGAGATAAGTCTTTGGACGGTCTTTTCATAAGAGCATGACCTGCTCTATTGCGGGCGTCTGTAATTTTTCCCCATAATTTAACTAAAGGTTTTTTAGACATTCTTCTTTGTTCATTTAATTCATTTTCCCTTTCTTCTCGTGATTCAATATCGTATGGGTCGCATCCATCTTTTTCGCATAATCGAGTTAAAATAGTTTCACGCAATACCAATAAACTCTGAGTTGGCCTTTTATTTTCAAGATAAAACTTTGCAGCTTCAAGATGAGACTCCCATATTGAAGGTCTTGCAAAACGGGTAGTATATTTTACAAGGCTATCGGTTAACAAACTAAAAGGCTTTACAAAACGCAATATTTCATCATTAAATTCTTTCCTGTTCATAAGATCTGACATTTCTTTGCTTGTATCCGGAAGTAAAGGTATATATGTAAGCCGGGATAAATGAGAGAGCCCTTCGAGTCTTTTCGAGAACTCTCCAAGCATTTTAGGTTTTGAGTCGATGCCACTTTTCCAAATTCTGTCGTTTGTTTCTTTTATTCTTAATGACAAGTCTTCAAGTTCACCATATTTGATAAAAGATGTAGTCGCATCAATCCAGTCAAGGAGTTCTAGAGTTGATGCAAGGTCAACAATTGGAGTTATATCATACGTTTTTTCAAAGCTACCGTAAAAGATGTGGATGAATTTTGCAGTTGGCTCAACATACTTCAAAAAACGTATATAAATAACAGCAAATAGAGGGATTGCTCTAAAACAGTGCGTTATGTCGAAAACAACCTCGGTATTTTTTAATTTAAGATCCCGTGTCAAAATATCAAACATTTCCCAGAAATCTGTTTCACTTCTGCCATAAGGAATCTCAATCCGTTTGTGTGGAAAATTCTCAAGTAATTCCCATCTGGATTCTTTTGTGCCTATGACATAAGCAGTTTCAACAGGGGAAAAATGCTTATAGATTGGGATAAAGGCAAGTTGATCTTTGTACTGCTTATCCTCAATTTGATAAATTGTTTCCTGATATTGAGCATTGCCAAGAAACGCTATGAGAATTTTCTTCATAGATTTTTCACCATCCTGATTATATCTTTCTCTTTTTGAAGGAAAATTTATCAATTATTTTCTTTCATGTAAAAAAACAATAACAATTTCTTGACAGACATATTTGTAAAGCATACAATACAAGCATACAAAGGAGGTGCATATTATGCGTGCAACATTAAACATACCCGATGATCTCCTCTCCGAGGTACAGAAAATTACCGGTGAAAAGTCCAAGACAAAGGCAATTACCGTTGCCATGAAGGAATATGTCAGGCAGAAGAAGATTAAAGAGCTTATTGCGCTCAGGGGGAAGATTCAGATTGATTACGATTGGGAGAAAGAGGAAGAACTTGAGATGAAAGCACAGAAAGAGAGGGAAGAGCTTTTTGAACAAATCAGATAGAAGAATACTTGCAGATACAACGGTCTGGATAGAGTTTTTCAGGTTGCACTCAAATATCGGAAATAAATTAGAGCTACTGATTAAAGAAGGCTCTATCTGGCTATGTGGAATTGTTATGTTTGAACTTCTGCAAGGGGTCAAATCTACAAAGGAAAAATCTGTTATTCTTGCAACACTATCAGATTTGCCGTATATCGAGATGTCACTATCCATCTGGCAGAAGGCAGCAGAATTATCTGCTTCAATAAAAAGAGATGGAATCAATCTGCCTTTATCCGATATTTTCATCGCAACCCTTGCCATTGAATACAGCCTCCAAATCTTTACCCTTGATAAACACTTCGAGCAGATACCAGGGGTAAAGCTTTATAAAGTCTAAAGTTATAACTCCCCTTTCCCCTCTTACACAATGGGACACCTTCCACAAGAAGTTATGGACAAAATTAATCAAACTCTAAAACTTCATTACGACCTTTAAAGAGGAAATTTGAAATCATAGCTTATCAATTCATAAAATGGCACAAAACATACTTTTGTTTTACCTATACGAAGTTCGTCTTTATAATTTAAGTTAACCATGAACGCCGTATCCGGCTGGTATGCCGAAATAAAACTTTGCAGCGACCGGGTTGTTTCAGGCTTTTTGATTTGCCTGTATTTTACCTCAACAGGCATTATTTTACTTCCGCCCTTTATGATAAAATCCACTTCAGCGCCGTCTTTGGTACGCCAGAAATTTATGTCATATGAAGAATCCTGCAGTTTCTCCCATAATATATTGAATATGAAATTTTCAAAGAGATGTCCTATGCGGGTTTGGGAAACATGGCCGAAATCACCTGTTGCGAAATTTTTCATACCCGAATCGGAAAAGTAGTAAAGAGGCGATTTGGTAATCTCTTTACGCATATTGGCAAAGTAAGGAGATACCTTTTTGATGATATAGGTTTTTTCAAAATACCAGAGATAATTTTTGATTGTAGCCGCAGCAATTCCCAGTGTTGAAGATAGCTCCGAAATATTAATCAGGCTTCCGCTTTGAGCAGCAACAAGGCGGAACAGATTGGTCATGGCATCGGTCTTTTTGATATCCAGTAAAAAACGGATATCTTTTTCAAGGTAGCTTTGGTAGATTTCATTGATAAGCTTTGTTTTTTCTTCAACCCTGTCTGATAACACAACCTGGGGATATCCGCCAAAGTCAAGATATTCCTCCAGTAAAAGCGCAGTCTTTTCAGTTTCAATCTGAAAATAATCATCAAGCCTGTCCTCGTATTGATAACCTGTCCGGAAGTTGACAAATTCTTCAAAACTTACCGTAGGAAGCTCTATCAGCCTCTTTCTGCCGGCAAGGGATTCATGAATTTTTTCTTTAAGCTCAAGACTGCCGGAACCCGAGACAATGAATTTGTAAGAAAGATTTTGATCGTAAATACCTTTTAAAAAAATACTAGCGTTTTCTTTTCTCTGTATTTCATCAATGAATACAAAGCCGCTATTCCCGATTTCCAGCCGGATTTTTTTCAGCATGCCGTCCTGGGATTTAAAATGAACATTGTCGGCTTCAATATCAAGGTTTAAAAATAAGGTCTTGTGCCCGGATAGTTTTAATTCATCCTCAAGAATCCGAAGCAAAGTAGTCTTACCTGCCTGTCTTGCGCCAACAAGAAGGGTGATCTCTTTGTTGTTGAGATGAGATTTTAATTCGCTGAGTTTTTTTCTTTTGATCATCACATAAACGACTATTTAGAATTATGATTTATATTTTAGTACGATTATTTTGAAAGTCAATTTGTATTTGATACTTCTGATATGATCATCGCTTTTAACTCCCCCTAGCCCCCTCTTACACTAAGAGGGGGGAATTATTTTTTTCTGAATCTTTTTATTATTTCTTCAATATAATAATCAGTAATCCAGTAGCCTTTATCTCGAAGGTTGAAAAGTTCCTCCTTTAAATCACTAAATAGTCCTTTTTTGTAAGCTATTCCTATAAGGGCAGTTGTTCTAATCGGTTCAAGATTCATCCTTTTCGCAATATTTATTCCTTTTCTGTCATCCATTAAGACAAGATTTATATCTTTTTCTTTTGCAAGAATAATTGTTTCAGCCTCGCCTCTATCTACAATAGCATCTAAGGCTTCAACTGCCATACGGTCTTTTACTTTTACCACTTGAATCCATGTAGGAGAAGTTTCTTTCCTAACTTTATAGACCTCTCTATGAACCTCCTCAGAAATGTAAACCGATGTGAATAAATCTTTAATAAGGTCTAATCGCTTAATCTTTGAAAGTGCGATAAGAGGAGAAGAATTACTTACAATCTTCACTCTTTATCTCCTCTGTTATTCTATATATGGCTTTGTATTCATCAGAAAGTTCTTCATCTGTGGACTCATAAAATGGTATTTTTTTCTCTCTAAGGAGGTCCATAAATTTCCATTTGTTCATACCGGCAAGCTCTGCTGCTTTACCAAATGAGAGTACACCTTCAGAAAAAAGAGATGTTGCAAGATTCTGTTTGGCATTTTTCTCAAGTTTTGCTTTAGTGTACCCTTCAATCTTAAGAGTTGAATACACATCTTCAGATATAGGGATACTCAATTTTGATGTTTTCATAGAGTTACCTCCAAATATTCATTCAAGATTTATCAGTCTTTATGCTCATATCACCACATGCAGAAAAAAACAAAACAAAATATTCTAACGGTTTCCCCTGCCATTGAAAGCATGATACCTCTAACTTTCCAGCGCCTCAGGGCCCAAGTGCAAAACCACCAATCAGAGCATAACAAACATCATTTTCTTTAAAAGCAGTCAAAAGCCTCTCAAGAACAAGTTTGAAGTCCATTTATTTCAGTATCTCCAACAGCGACGACTCTCTTACACAATTCTTTTCCCTGTTTGCAGAATTTCCCTGATATACGGATCTGATTTATCAAAATCCGTTCTGGCAAAGGAGTGAGGCTCGATTCTAAGATCAATCTTCTTCGTCAGCTTTAACAGTTGAACGTCTTCATCGAAGCCGTCAATATTCTCTTTATCCCAGAAAACAGCAAGGTCAATATCACTTTCTTCACGATAGTCACCCTTTGCGTATGAGCCATAAAGATATATGCGCCACACTGGTATATTATTTTCCTTCAGGAGGGTTAAATAGTTTTCTATAATTTGCTTAATCAGTTTTTTATCTTTTTGTGCAGCCATTTTCTCCTAAGTTTTCTTTTAACTCCCCCTGCCCCTCTTACACTAAGAGGGGGAATCTTCCCTCTTAATTTAAGGGGGATTGAGGGGGTTACCTTGTTTCCTCCCCGTAAGTGAAGGGGAGGCGGGGTGGGGTTATTGATACCTGTTTAAAGTCCATTTATTGCATTATCTCCAGTACTGCCCAGCTGGGTAACCAGGTTTATGTAACTATTTGTAATTTAACCCATCCGCATGTATCTACATCCCCATTTTCAAGATTAACAATTCGTCTTGTTTTTGGAAAATTGCCTGTATAGCTTGTATTCTTTGTAGCATGACATAGGACCTTATCATAAAGTGCCTTATCCCTTTCTTTAACAAGAAGCCCTACGGTGAGGCTTAAATACCCTTCATTTTTGCCAATGCGAATGACAGGGCTATCGGGTTTATTTTGATTTTTAATGGCGACAAGCCTAGCTTTTATCTTTTGAGGATACTGCTGATAGGCAAGTTCTTCGTCAATCAGTCTATTGCTAAAATCATAACAGCACTGGGATAGATTTTTTACATCCGAGCTAACCCACTTTTGTTCATCAGTAAATCCTAGCTTATCAAGGATTACTTTGTTATTGTCCAACTTAAAACCTTGACAGGTAAATGTCTGGTCTTTTTTGCATAGTTCCTGAAATGATTTTAAAGGTCGTGTACCTCTGACTTCAACATCTGAGATGAATAAACTTTGTGAAGGAGACTTTAAATCAGTATCTCCAATATGTAACAGTTTTAATAAGTCATATTTAGCGTCATTATTATCAAGTCGTAGCAGTTTAGCCTGCAACCGTTCTTCTAATTTTCCCATACTATCAACCAGTTTTTTCTTTATGTCATTTACCCATTTCCCTTTTTTATCAGATACTTGCCGTAAATCATTTTCATGCTTTCTCTTAAAGCTCTCTATTTCCCCTTTCAGCCATTTCCAATATATATCTTTTTGTAAAAGGTTGTATAGTACGCATGTCCTTATCGCCCCTTTTATTTCTGTTCCGGGAATATAAGGCTCATTATTCTGCTTGATGAAACAGTCAATATCCACATTGTCATATACTTGCGATTTGACCTCTACAGCATAAAGAAAGTTTTTACTAAACCTATTTTTAATATTTGCATCTCTAATTGCGTTTTCGGTGAACTCTCTCAGGCTCAGCTTTTTTTGAGCATCCCTAAGCAATCGGTTGACGTTTTTTCTTTTTTGATCATCTTTTTCATTTCTTTTTTGTTTTTCTAACCGTTCTACTTCATAGCTTTTTTGTTCGATCCACTCCATAAACCTTTTACTGTATTGAGAAGTGATGTTTTCTAGAATTTCTGTCGAATCATAAAACAAGACTCTCCGACCACTGACAACATACGACAACCCGTTATATTTCTCCCCATTGCCGATATGTAGAGGCGAAAGTGTTTTTATTTGCAGTTTCATGATATACCCCCGAAATTGCCGAATACAGGAATCGTAAGACCATTCTGGTAAATCTTATAACCGTCAATCTCTTTTACGACGGGTATTCTACCGTAACATTCCTTTCTTACTTTTGCCTCAAGGCATGAACCTTCTTTCAGATACATAACTTTTGATTTCCAAATATCTTCACCTTTAAATTCTGCCTCTGAGTCTACCTTTGAACGATAGGGGAAAACCTCATAAAAATTTCTATCACTTTCCCATTCAATCTCATCTGCTTGCGGGATATATCTTGACAGGCTGGCAAATGTTTTGGAATTGCTACTATTTGGCAATACCTTTTCTCCCATAATTTCTATCTTGAATCTCCCCTTGCCTGTGGAGCGATTTCCACCGATGCCTTTATCCTCCAGGTATTTAAAGACCGGCAATAAGAACTCTGTGTCGTCAGTCATTACCAAAAAATGGAAGTTAAAAATATTTGAAGTATAAGTCTCTTGCTGATAAAAGGTTTGACCTTCTTCACCTGTTGACATAGTAAGCCTGTCAATGTAGTTTTTTTGAACAGTAGATGCCTTATAAACCTTTGAATCAAACTCAGCAAAAATCGCTGTGTATTCCGAATCTCGCATGAGCATTGAACCAGTAGGCTTAATCTTGTCACTCAAATAGCCTTCAAAAAGCGCCCTCTCTGGCATTCCGTTTACAGCATCATTAAAAAGGCTTTCTGAAAGGTATTCAGCCTTTTTAAATTTTTTGTATTTTGTGATAACTTCTACCATAGCCTTTTTAAATTTTTTCTCCTTTGCTGTTCTACCAATCTCTTCAATGTCTTTAGACGAAAGCCCTTGATTTATCGGTTTCGAGTAAAAGGCGACTGATGTGCCAGGTTCATTTTGGAGCAGCGGAAACGATGAGGACAAAACAAATTTAGGCTTGTTGGTGCTGAATCCTTGAAGTATTTCGAGCAGTTTTTCTTCCCCGTATAATCTTTTAATTCCCCAACAGATCGCCCCGAAGAGTGTGTCGGATGAAGGGATTGATTGAAAACTGGTTAACGGTGTAAGTTTCAGGTTATAAGTTTTCACTGCTATGCCCTCGTTACAAACAGTTTGTTAAAATTGTCGGATATTTCTTTAGCCGTATTCTTACCGTTTAATTCAACCTCTGTTTCCTTACCTTCGGTTGTGTAAAATGTCACATCTCGTTTTATTATGCAGAAGTTTTCAAATTTCACCTTTCCTGATCCCCTGCTTCCACCACCGCCGAGGGAGCTGTCTTCAACAAGTGCCATTCCTTCAAAGACTCTTTTGAGTTTATTGACATCGTCATTCTTGTAAAGGTCATATATCATCTCAACTTCAAAGACTGAGTCGGCAGGCACTCGTTCCATTGTCCGCGGATTGGCGGCTGAGGTAAGGCGGTCAATGGCGTTTTCCGTCTTTGCCTCTGTATATACCTTCTCTCCGAGGTTATGGCGCCAATCGGCTATTGTCCCATCTGTTATTTCGTCTTCATTTCGCCTTTTACCTTTGTTATCAAATAAGCCTTTAGGAAAAGCATCCCTGATTGTAAGGCGAGTAGGCTCTTTTGCAGCAGTTTTAGCTGAACAGCCAAAGATAATACATACATCGCATGTTCCACAGTCGCATAAACTACCTGTAGGATTTCCGTTTTTATCTGTCCCAAACTTGACTATACTGTCAGCCCACTCTAATAAACTCCTCATTTTCCCTTTCAAAGAAGAACCGGGAATATACGGAAAGCCTGTAATGGGGTCTTTAATGACAGGATTGTCAATACCGCCTATTTCAAATCCTTCGTCTGTCCCGCCGACATGAAGCCCGGTTATACATCGGATGTCTACTTTGATTATATATTTGCCTGAGAATTGATAACTATTTTGTTTTTCAGACATTTCTTATCCCTCCTTTTCCATTTTATGGTAGGCAAGCACAGCAGAAAGAAAATTCACAAAGCAATTAAAGTCTTTCACCGTTGATATTTTCTCTGGACTGAGGCTTATTTTCATCAATTCATAAAAGTCTTTACTAATAAGCTCCCTTCCAAGTGCATAGGCAAGCTCAGGCATCAATAAAAACAGGTCACTTTTATCAACCTTATCTGTTGTTTTGCCTTTATACTTTGTTTGGATTTTTTTAATATGTCCGAAAAATTTTCTTAGTTGTGTAACTTTCATTTTCTTCCGAACATCCTTTGCAACGATATGTGCTGCCCCATTCTCCTTTGCAAAAAATTCAGGGTCAATGACAGAAAACGTTTTGAGTTCCCTTATTTTATTTATTACCTCAGTAATCTTTATTTCTGGCATAACTAATCCTCCTTCCTTGATTTTAACAAGGCGTAGCTTGCTGGTATTTTTATCTTCTGAAAATATCCGCTTTTATCTGTTATGAGTTTTTCGCGCAAATAGCCCTTTAACTTTTTTTCTTCGTCTTTGATTACTACCGTTGCTGCACTTTTAACATTTCTCTCCAGTTGATAAATAATCGCAGGGATGAAGTTTTTGTCCTTTCCCTCCTCAAACTGCTTGTGTTTCTTTAATAAGCCGTGCACAAACCCTCTTGGAAGTCTGCTATTAGCATCTTTTGTAGAGATAGCTTCATATAGAGTCTCTCCAAAGTCAAGCAGGTCATCAAAGCCACATCCTGTATTATTTTCAGTCCATTGAACCGTATCGCCAAGGATTGTTATCCTATTTCTGCCCTTATCTTTTGATTTATCTAACTCTTCCCCCACAGCTCTTGAAAATATGCTTATGGGAAATTTTGGCTTGCAAAGATATCCGCCAGCGGAAAGGTTTATGTCCTCATTATTACAGGTATAATCTTTAAATTCATCCTTTATCGCTTTTGCCAATTTTGGTATTTCACTCCAGGGTCCAACTATTAAAAGGTCATCACCGCCGGAATAGACGATATAAAATATGTTTTCGACCCTATCAGCCTTATTTTCCCATCCTGCCTTATGGGCATTTACTTTCCATTCTTCAAAAACCGCCTTACAAATTTCGTTAAGGTACCCACCAAAGAACCAGTCCATTCCCCTGCTTATTGCTGCAACCTTTGAAATGGATTTCTTCATCTTCTCCGATTTTTCTTGCGGCTCAAGCCCAATAGCGAAAATAAGACCAAGGTAATCAACATCCATCTTCAGGACGCCAATTCTTTTGTCACCAATACTCATATCTGCCATCGTTTCAAAGGTGAGCACATTGCCTTGTTTAGCAATTTTAGTCTCTTCCTCTTCTGTATCCTGTACAAAGTCTTCTTTGGCTATGGGTGCGACATTGCCAATGAATCTAAAAGCTACGTCATCCGTTTTATTCACTTTTTGAACAGTTATTGCTTCTTGCAATTCCAAAAGTCTTTCATAATATTCTTTTGAAGAAAGTAGATATGCAGCACCAAAATTTTCAAATGGTATCTCAAGCCCTTTTATTGATTTATTTGGTTTTGATAAATAGGCGATATATTCGGTTTTAGGCAGCCGTTCCCCTATCTCTTTATGTTTTTCACACAATTTGCAGATTTCGTCATTAACCCCCTTCTGAACAAGCGTTGTTCCGCATGACCTGCATACCCTTATATCTTCTTCTTTTTTTCCATCTCCAACCCAGAACGAATCTTGAAGGAAAAACTCCTTGAACTTTCTCTTTTTCTCAACGGATAAAGCACTGTCAAGGTCTTTAAGCAAACCAGAATAATCCTTAATATCATTTTGATCAGCCTCAATCCATGTTGTAACAAGACCTAATTCTCCAGTATATTCTTTTAGCAGCCATTTGTTGATCTCCAAATTGATATCATTAATCTCGCTTTTGACAGCCTTTGTATTCGGCAATAACATTTCAAACCTGCCGCCTCCGCTGAAGATGATATGAGGAATGGATAAAGATAATCCGTTAATTAAATACAGGACTAATACTTCTTGCATCAGAGATAAATAAAACGAACGGCCCCTCAACCTTTTTGAAACACCCTTTACTCCTTGAACATTGGTTATCTTATAAATAAACTTCTGTATCCCTGATAGGTCTCCCCCGAAAAGCAGAAACTCTTTGTCGCCCTGTTCCCCGCTTTTCTTTTTAAAAAAGAGGCAACCAGCTATTGCGGCGGTTGTTTTAAGGTGATCAAAAAGTGAGACGTCAGGTTCACTTTTATAGACCGCTCCTGGGACACACCATGTGTATTTCCACAGGAGGTAATAGAAGGAGTTGACGAGCAAAGGTAGATTATGAATTTGAAGATTCATCAAATCGTTTTTAAAGCCTTCCCACAATGTGCCATATTCCTCGACAAGCAATATTTTCTCAATAACCCGTATGGGAAAGACATCTTCTTTATTGAGCGAGAGGGTTTTGAGATGATAGCGATAGTTTTCTGTAGGAATATGCTTACCAAGAGATATTGTTTGAAAAACGGATTCCAACCTTTCTTTTACAGGGTCACCTGTTTCATAATCCTGAAGGTCAATCCTGTCCATACCTGCTGAAAGCCCATCTGCAAGCGTTATGAACTCAGCATATTCATGGTGGTTATTAATAGCATTTCGGACTATATCAACCTCATCAGATGAAAGGATATTAGATATTTTTTCAGCAAAGTACTGTTCAAAACATTCATCCCCAAGCTGTTGATGGGTGCCTTTTCCTTTGCCCAAAGCACGTTGATAAAACTTTCCAATATCATGCAGCAATGCTGCCAAAACCACCGTCTGGTATTCCCTCTGATCAAAATCAGACATTAAAACCTCCATATAGTATTAAGAATTAGGTGATTGTAAAAGATTTGGCACCATAATATAATGGTGTCATGGACATAAAATCATTCGAACATACCGTAAAGACTGAGAATATAGCTTGGCGGTTTTTAGTAAAGTTGTGTTGGAAAAACTAC